>JADGAX010000007.1 GCA_015231795.1 Alphaproteobacteria bacterium
ATTGGCGGCTAGCTTTCCCGATCTCAATCGCGTCTCCTGCTACGCGCTTCCTGCCGATGCCGATGGTGATGATGCCCTTCTTGTCGAGATAGGGGTATTCGACCGTGCCTTCGTTCCGGCGGATCAGGTCGCGCATCTTGGTCTTGGCGCTGTCGGGCAAGTTGTAGGCGGATTGCTGTGTGTTTTTCGTCATGATACGATCTCCTAAAGGTTGAGGGCGCGCCGAATCCGCCCTTGCCTCGCTGGGAGGAAAGGATGATGAGACGAGCCGTTCAGTTGAAAGTTGGATTAGTGCTTCTGTTGGCGCTGCTTGCTCTGCCCCGGTCAGGGCAAGGCGAAGAAGACACAGAGGTGCGCCTGACCTATGTGCCCAACTGGGCCCCCATTCCCGGCAATCAGGGAATGACGTGGTTTGCGAGCAAATCTTGGATGCCTGCGACGTTTCAAAGCCAGCAAGCAGTCGGCATCATGACCATCCATGAGGGCGGAACCATTACCTTCGAAAAGAATCTCCGCCCCTGGTCCTACCGGGTGCTGGCGGAAAAGCCGGATTTCGTGCTGCTGTTCATGCGCATGAATCACACATATCCCGACGATAAAATATCCGACATCCGCTACAGTTTCGTCATCTTGGCACCTTACGTGTCCGAAATCGTCGGAACTCGCGATAAGCTGCCGCCTGACTTTCGCCCGCTCGCCATGCATTTCTTTTACTGCCTTGGCAATTACAGCCCACCTCACAGCGACGGCAGGGATGAATTCCGAACCCGTGAGGCGCATTGGAACATGCCGAAGGAAGATCTTTTGGCTTTCTGGCATCGCAACAAGTTGTGCAATCCGGTGGCGATGCATGCTGATTCGAAAGAGCTTGCAAAATACTTTCCGAACAAACCAGCCCCAAACTGGGGCTGGGATTTTTATTCCGAATTACGGTAGCGCGATTGATCGTCTTTCCTTCTCGAGGCTCAGACAACCGACTTGATGTAGGCTTTCTCTTCCTTGCTCAGCTTCGGCGGCTTGTCGCCTTCAGCCCATGCTGATCCCAAATCCTGCAGCATGCGGACAACGGCGATCACGCAGAGCACAAGCAATCGGCGGCTTCGCTTCATGACGGCGATCCATTCTGGGCGCAATAAGGGCGGTAATGAGGGCAGTATAGGTGGATGCTCGCAGTGGTGTCAATGACTAAATTCATTAAAATCACTGATATTTTCCGCTTGCGGAATATTCCCCCATCATCCAGTTCAGCCCGCAGAAACATAGGACAGCAGCGGATTCGCGTCATGACGGCGATCCATTCCATTTATCAGGTTGGAAGTGGGCATTGCCCTAATCTTGCCTGATTCCCCCTGTAGACAGGCGCTGGTACTTGACAGAAACCCGGTTCCGGCCCACAAACACCCCATATCTGGGGAGGAAAAACGCAATGCTCCGCAAGCTGTTGATCGTTGGATTGATGTTGCTCGCCGCACCGGCCATGGCCGAGGTGCGTATCGACATCACGCAGGGCAATGTGAAGCCCTTGCCGGTCGCCATCGCCGACTTCCAAGGCGTCAAAGGCAACGAGGGCCAGCTGGGCCTGGATATCAGCCGCGTTATCGCCGCCGATTTGGAACGTTCGGGCCTGTTCAAGCCCATCGACAAGCGCGCCTTCATCCAGTCGGCCGAGTCGCTGGCCGTGCAGCCCCGTTTCGGCGATTGGCGCCAGATCAACGCCCAGGCCCTGGTCCAGGGCCGGGTCGAGGTGCAGCCCGATGGACGTTTGCGCACCGAGTTCCGTCTGTGGGACGTATATGCCGAACAGCAGATGATCGGTCAGGCTTACTTTACGTCGCCCACCAACTGGCGTCGCGTCGCCCATATCGTCGCCGACGCCATCTACAAGCGTTTGACCGGCGAAGACGGCTATTTCGACACGCAGATCGTTTACGTCGCCGAGTCGGGACCCATGACCCGGCGCGTCAAGCGTCTGGCCATCATGGATCAGGATGGCGAGAATCATAAGTTCCTGACAGACGGTTCCGATCTGGTGGTGACGCCGCGCTTTGCGCCCAATTTGCGTGAAATCACTTATCTGTCCTTCTATCGCAACACGCCCAGGGTCTACATTCTGAACATCGATACCGGACGTCGCGAAGTGGTGGGCGACTTCCCCGGCATGACCTATGCGCCCCGTTTTTCAGGCGATGGCAACAAAGTGGTGATGTCCGTTTCCGTCGATGGAAATTCCGAAATCTATGAAATGGATTTGCGCACGCGCCGTTCGCAGCGCCTGACGGATCATCCGTCCATCGACACGTCGCCCAGCTATTCTCCCGATGGATCGCAGATCACCTTCAACTCGGATCGCGGCGGCACGCAGCAGCTTTACGTCATGAACTCCGATGGCTCGAACGCGCGCCGCATTTCCTTCGGCGACGGGCGCTATGGCACGCCCGTCTGGTCGCCGCGTGGCGATCTGATCGCCTTCACCAAAATGAAGGGCGGCACCTTCTACATCGGCGTCATGCGCCCCGATGGATCGGGCGAGCGACTGCTGACCGAGGGCTATCTGGTCGAAGCGCCAACCTGGGCGCCCAATGGCCGCGTTCTCATGTTCTTCCGCCAGTCGCAGACGCGGGGAAAAGCGGGCAGCGACAGCTTCAAGCTCTATTCGATCGATCTGACCGGCTATAACGAACGCCAGGTCGTAACGCCGATGGACGCTTCCGATCCGGCTTGGTCGCCGCTGATACCGTAGCAACATTGCAACAGTGTGTTGCTGTTGCAATGAATTGAGAAAAAATGCGGTTGACAATCGCACTGCAATATCGTTTTTTACCCCCTACGGGTTCCGCCCCATCGGGCGTAGCCCCCACGTATCAATTGATCCATGTCAATCAATCCCGTATCCGCTGAGGGGTAAAAAAAATGAAGCTGCGTGTTCTGAGCCTGTTTGCGGCTCTTGCTATTCTGACCGCCTGCGAAACGGCCCCCACCACCACTGGTTCGGATGCCGGCAAGGGTACCCAGGTGAAGCAGGCTGCTCCTGGTTCCAAGGAAGATTTCATCGCCAACGTCGGCGATCGCGTGTTCTTCGACTATGACAAGTCGGATCTGCGCGCCGATGCCAAGGCCCAGCTGGACAAGCAGGTCGAGTGGCTGAAGAAATATCCCAATGCCAAGGCGCTGGTCGAAGGCCATTGCGATGAGCGCGGCACCCGCGAATACAACTTCGGTCTGGGTGAGCGTCGCGCCAAGTCGATCGTCGAGCACCTGAAGGCCAAGGGCATTGCCGCCGCCCGCGTGCGCATGGTCTCCTATGGTAAGGAGCGCCCTGCCGTTCTCGGCTCGAACGATGCTTCGTGGGCCCAGAATCGCCGTGGCGTGACGGTGGTCGAGTAAATCTCGACCAACTCGCCTTCGGGTAATTTGCTTAAATGCCTGGCTCTGTCTCTGGATTTCCAGAGACAGGCTGGGCATTAAGTATTTGTGCCTTGAAAAGGCCTTAATTCAGCCCAATTTGGGCTATGATGCTTTGGCAGGATCCGCAAGTTACCGCGCATTCTTGTGACAACCAGGCGCTCTAAGCCGAACCGGCTTTCGGGCGCCGTTTTTGGAGAAGGGGAATCCCGATGAAACGCTTTTCGTCTTTCGCCGTCGTTCTTGGAGCCGCGCTGGCTCTGGCCGCCTGTTCGTCCGATCCTGAAATCGGCAGCGATGCCAAGGGGTCCGGCACCGGAATGGGTGGCGGCACCGGCGTTACGTCTGGCGTTGGACCCAGCGGAGTCGGAACTGGCAACAATCCCTTCTCGCAGGAAGGCGTTGCCGACCGCGTCTTTTTTGAGACGGATCGCTCTGATTTGACCGCCGACGCGCAGGCCACGCTGACCCGTCAGGCCGCCTGGATGGGCCGTAATCCCAGCGTCCGCGCCGTGATCGAGGGGCATTGCGACGAACGCGGCACGCGCGAATACAACTTTGCGCTCGGCGAGCGCCGCGCCAAGGCCGTGATCGAGTTTATGAAGGCGCGTGGCGTTGCCGCCGCCCGTCTGCGCATGGTGTCGTTCGGCAAGGAACGTCCGGTCGCTCTGGGTGCCACGGAAGAGGCGTGGGGCCAGAACCGTCGCGCCATGACGATCATCGAGTAATCGGCGCTTTGCGCTGCGATTTAGTCAATGAAAGAACTCTTCGGCCAAGGCCGGAGGGTTCTTTCCCGGCCTTGCCGCTTAAGGGAATTGAAGGCATGCCTTTGCGCGTTCTATCCGTTTCGATTGTAGCCGCTTCTTTGATGACGCTGGCTTTGGCTGGCGCTCCGGCCCACGCCCAGTCTGATGTGCGCCCACTTCTGGATCGCCTGGACCGTGTCGAGCGGGAAATGACCACCTTGCAGCGCCAAGTTTATCGCGGTGGCGGCGGATCGTCTTCGTCGTCTCAGGCAGCACCCGTGGTGGGCGATTCCAGCGACGCCATCGTCTCCATCCAGGAGCGTTTGGAGCGAATCGAAGGCGAGATGCGCCGTCTGACCGGCAAGTTCGAAGAGTTGGGCCATGCCCAGACGCAGACCAGCCAGCGGATCGAACGCATGGGCAAGGACAACGACCTGCGTTTTTCAGAGATCGAGCAGAAACTGAGTGCGGCGCAGACGGCGGCCCAGGGGCCGCAGGCCGGCCCCGTGCCCCAACACAATCCGCCGCCTGAATTGATGCAGAATTCGCAGGCCAAGCCGGGCGAGGAAACCATTGTTCTAAAGCCGCCCGCGGGCGCTGACGCAGGCAAGGGCGGCACGTTGCAGGCTTCACAAGCCGCCAAGCCGCCGCCGCCAGCGGGCCAAGCGCCCACCACAGCCGCTTCCGGCAATGCGCAGGAGCAGTATGACAGGGCCTATGCGCAGTTGAAGGGCGGCAATTACGAAGCCGCCGAGAAGGCCTTCGCCGCTTTCGTGCAGGCGCATCCCAACGACGCCCTGGCGGGCAACGCCCAATATTGGCTGGGCGAGTCGTTCTATGTGCGCGGCGATCATCAAAAAGCCGCCGCCGCCTTCGCCGAAGGCTATCTCAAATATCCCAAAAGCCCCAAGGCTTCCGACAATCTGCTGAAACTTGGTCTGTCGCTTGACCAGTTGGGGCAGAAAAAGGAAGCCTGCGCCAGTTACGCCCGGCTGGAGAAGGAATTCAAGTCGGTCTCTGGCGCCGATGCGGCCAAGCGCAAGGCAGCTTCGGAAATGCAGCGCCTGAACTGCAAGTAACCCTTCAGCCCCAGGCATCCGGCCCCACACTTTTTCTGTTCTTCGGCGCTGGAAGTGAATTTGTCGGATTTTTTAATCCGTCATGGCCGGGCTTGACCCGGCCATCCACGATTTTCTTTGCAAAAGCACCAGAAGGCAAGGCGTGGATGCCCGGCTCAAGGCCGGGCATGACGATGTGTTGAAAGATTGGCAAATCTACGCGAAACGTCGAGGAGCCGTTTTTTTCTTGCCGATGGCCGACGGCTGATGGCTGAATGCGCGCATGATCGATCTTGCCGATTTCAGTCAGCGCTTGCAGGGTTTGGGACCTTTCGAAAACCGGCCGCGTCTTGCCGTTGCGGTTTCCGGCGGTTCCGACAGCATGGCGCTGACGCTGCTGGCCCATGAATGGGCGCAGGCCCGCGCCGGGCAAGTAACGGCGCTGATTGTCGATCACGCTTTGCGCCCTGGGTCGCGCGGCGAAGCCCTGCAGGTGAAACGTTGGCTGAAACGGCGCGGCATTCCTGCGCGGATTCTAACTTGGCAGGGCGAAAAGTCAGCCAACGGGCGCATGGCGGCGGCCAGAAGTGCCCGCTACGCCCTGCTGGAAGATGAATGTAAAAATCGGGGCATTCTGCATCTGCTCTTGGCCCATCAGTTGGAGGATCAGGCGGAAACCTGCCTGATGCGCATGGCGCGGGGCAGTGGCGCCGAGGGTTTGGCGGCCATGTCGCCTCTGGCCTATGCAAGGCATGTCCGCCTGCTGCGCCCCTTGCTGGGAGCGACGCGTCAATCCTTGAAGGACTATCTGGAAAGCCGGGATCAAGATTGGATTTCCGATCCCAGCAACGACAATCCAAGTTACGAACGCGTGCGCCTGCGCCAGTCCTTGCCGCAATTGGCCGGGATCGGGCTGTCGGCGCAGGCCCTGGCGGCCAGCGCCGCCAAATTCCAGCGCTTGAAAAGGCATCTGGAAGACGAAACGGCCATCCTTTTGGCAAAGCATGTTTCTGTTGCCCATGTCGGCTATGCTTGGTTGGAGCCTGCCTTTCTGGATGAGCCATTGGAACCCCAGCGCTGGTCCTTGGCCCGTCTGCTGGCTTGCGTGGGAGGGGGAAGCTATCTGCCCGCCTCCCAGCAGGTCGAAAAATTGAGCATGGCCATGCAAGACAAAGCCTGGCGCGGGGCGACCCTGGGCGGCTGCCGCTTGCTGCGCCATCAGGGACGCATTCTCGTGACCCGCGAGGCGCAGGCCTGCCAAGCCCCCCTTCGCCTCGCCTCTGGCCTAGGCGGCCTTTGGGACGGGCGTTACCAATATCTTTGCTCGGCGGGTGTCAAGGGACGGGGGCTGACCCTGGGGGCGCTGGGAAGCCAGGGTGCTCAGCAATTGGCCCGTTTGGCCCCAGAGCTTAAGAAGAACGCCGGGGTTCCGTTCCAGGCCTGGGCCAGCTTGCCAGCTATTCGCGATGCAAGAGGTGTTTCCGCGCTTCCAGGACTAGGGTATAAACGAGGCAGTCGATGCCTTGAACCTTTGACGGAATTGATCTTTCTGCCTAGACGGGCGCTTACGGGGTCAAGTCTGCTCTTGTCATAGGTTATTGGTTGACTATCTCTTGGTAATGGCTGGCCATGTGGTTGGCCGGTTTTCGTCTTTCAAAGGGTTCCTTCCTTGAACTTCAGCAAAAACATCGCCCTGTGGCTGGTTGTCGCTCTTGTCCTGGTCATGCTGTTCAACATGTTTCAGGCCCCCACCCACAAGGCGGGATTCAATACGCTCCCCTTCTCGGACTTTATGGCCGAGGTCGATGGCAATCAGGTCAAGGAAGTGCTGATTCAGGGCAAGTCGATCAGCGGACGCTTGGCCGATGGGCGCACGTTCAACACCTACGCGCCCGACGATCCCTCTCTGGTCGCCAAGTTGAGGGACAGCGGCGTGCGCATTACGGCGGCTCCTTCCGATGAAAACGCCCCCACATTCTGGGGCGTGCTGATTTCCTGGTTCCCGGCCCTGCTGCTGATCGGTTTCTGGATTTTCTTCATGCGTCAGATGCAGGCAGGCAGCGGCAAGGCGATGGGTTTCGGCAAATCCAAGGCCCGCCTGCTGACCGAAAAGAGTGGCCGCGTGACCTTCGAAGACGTGGCGGGCATCGAGGAAGCCAAGCAGGAATTGCAAGAAATCGTCGAATTCCTGAAGGATCCGCAGAAATTCACCCGGCTGGGTGGCCGGATTCCCAAGGGCGTTTTGTTGGTTGGCCCCCCCGGCACGGGCAAGACGCTGCTGGCGCGCGCCATTGCAGGCGAAGCCAACGTGCCTTTCTTCACCATCTCGGGTTCAGACTTCGTTGAAATGTTTGTAGGCGTTGGCGCTTCTCGCGTGCGCGACATGTTCGAGCAGGGCAAGAAGAACGCGCCTTGCATCATCTTCATCGACGAAATCGATGCGGTCGGACGCCATCGCGGCGCAGGTCTTGGCGGCGGCAATGACGAGCGCGAGCAGACGCTGAACCAGTTGCTGGTCGAGATGGATGGTTTCGACGCCAATGAAGGCGTGATCCTGATCGCGGCCACCAACCGTCCCGACGTTCTGGACCCGGCGCTTTTGCGACCCGGCCGCTTCGATCGTCAGGTCGTGGTGCCCAATCCCGACATTCTGGGACGCGAGCAGATTCTGAAAGTGCATATGAAGAAGGTTCCGCTGGCTCCCGATGTGGAAGCGCGCGTGATCGCCCGTGGAACGCCCGGCTTTTCGGGCGCCGATCTGGCCAATCTGGTCAATGAGGCGGCCTTGCTGGCGGCGCGCCGGGGCAAGCGGGTCGTCACCATGAGCGAAATGGAAGACGCCAAGGACAAGGTGATGATGGGCGCCGAGCGCCGCTCGATGGTGATGACCGACAAGGAAAAGGAACTGACCGCCTATCACGAGGCCGGTCATGCTCTGGTCAATATTTTCCTGCCGGAATGCGATCCCCTGCACAAGGTGACCATCATTCCCAGAGGTCGGGCGCTGGGCGTGACGATGAGCTTGCCCGAGCGCGACCGGCTTAGCCATTCCAAGATCGAATTCAAGTCGCGCATCGCCATGACCTTTGGCGGACGCGTGGCCGAGGAATTGGTTTTCGGCCCCGAAAAGGTCACGACCGGCGCAGGCAACGACATCATGCAGGCCACGCGCTTGGCTCGGGCCATGGTGACGGAATTCGGCATGAGCGACAAGCTGGGGCCGATCCGTTACAACGCCAACGAACAGGAAATCTTCCTGGGCCATTCGGTGACCCAAACCCAGAACGTGTCGGAAGCGACGGCGCAGGTAATCGACGAAGAGGTGCGCAAGCTGATCGAAGAGGGCGAGAGCACGGCCACGCGCATTCTGACCGAACATCTGGACGATCTGCACAAACTGTCCAAGGCGTTGCTGGAATACGAAACACTTTCCGGCGACGAGGTGAAGGGTCTTTTGGCGGGCGAAGAGATTCACCGCCCCGATCCAAATGACATCAAGCCGAGCGAGGGAGCGGGACGGCGTTCCAGCGTGCCCACTACGGCCAAGCCCAAGACCGGCGGAACGGGGCTTGAACCAGGGGCGGGGCCGGAACCGCAACCCGGCGCCTGATGGCGCAACCTACGCCGCCTTCCAGCTTTGCGGGCGTTCCATTGGGACGCCCGCTTCTTATGGGCATCGTCAACGTCACCCCGGACAGTTTCCATGACGGAGGCCAGTATGCGCTTGCCGAGCAGGCGGTGGTCCATGGGCGCCGCCTGCTTGAGGAAGGCGCCGCCATTCTGGATGTCGGCGGCGAGTCGACCAGACCCGGAGCGGCCCAGGTTCTGGAAAGCGTCGAGAAGGAGCGGGTAATTCCGGTCGTGCGGGCCTTGGCCGGGCGCGGGGCTTTGGTCTCGATCGATACACGCCATCCTGGCGTGATGGTGGCCGCCATCAAGGTCGGCGCCAGAATCGTCAACGACATTTCTGGACTGAGCGATCCGGAAGCTAGGCGCATCGTGCGCGACTCCGGCGCCTATGCGGTGATCATGCATATGCAGGGCGAACCCGGCACCATGCAAGCCGAGCCGCATTACGATGATTGCCTTGCCGAGGTTTATGATTGGTTGGCCGCCCGCGTGGGCTTGTGCGTATCTGAAGGAATTCCCCGCGAGAAGATAGCCATCGATCCTGGAATCGGCTTTGGCAAGTCGCTTGAGCACAATCTGGCCCTTCTGAAGGGGCTTGGCAAATTCCAAGAGATCGGCTGCCCTGTTCTGCTGGGAGTCTCGCGTAAGAGCTTTATCGCCCAACTTTGCGGGGGAATTCCCTCGACGGAGCGATTGCCGGGGTCATTGGCTGCGGCACTTTGGGGTGTCTCGCAAGGGGTTCAAATCCTTCGCGTTCACGACGTGGCCGAGACGGCGCAGGCGCTTACCGTGTGGACAAAGGTTGACGGGTTCTGCCAAACTGAACGGGATGAATAGGGGGGCATATGGCTGGCCTTGACGACGTGCGGGAATACTGGAATCGAAGGCCTTGCAATATTCGCCATTCCCTCAAAGAGGTCGGCAGCCGGGACTATTTCGACGAGGTCGAGCAGCGCAAGTATTTCGTCGAGCCGCATATCCCGGGCTTTGCCGACTTCGCCCGCTGGCAGGGCCGCAAGGTGCTCGAGATCGGTTGCGGCATCGGCACCGACGCCATCAACTTCGCGCGCGCAGGGGCCGACTATTCGGCGGTCGAACTGTCGGCGACCAGCCTCGACTTGGCCCGCAAGCGCTTCGAAACCTACGGCCTTCAGGGCCGCCTGATCGAGGGTAACGCCGAAAGTCTAGCCCCCCTGTTTCCTGGCGAACGCTTCGACCTGATCTATTCCTTCGGCGTCATCCACCACACGCCGGATCCGAAGGCGGCGATCCGCGAAATTCTCAAGATCATCCATCCCAACGGCGAATTGCGCCTGATGCTGTATGCGCGCAATTCCTGGAAGGCGTTCATGATCGAGGAAGGTTTCGACCAGCCCGAGGCGCAGTCAGGCTGCCCGATCGCCTTTACCTACTCTGAAGAGGATGTACGAAAGCTGCTGGACGGTTTCGACATCGTCGAGCTTCGTCAGGCACATATTTTTCCGTATGTCGTCGAAAGTTACGTCAAATACGAATACGAGGTCCAGCCCTGGTTCAAGGCCATGCCGCCCGCGATGTTCCAGGCCCTGGAGCGCCATCTGGGCTGGCACATGCTGATTACCGCAAGACCGAAGTAGGCTCCAGCACAGTTTCCGGAAGGAAGGCGTCGGCCAGCCCCCAATTGGCGTCGTTGAAGGCCGCACGCGTTCCCGCCAACTGGAAGCCTTCGACGATGTTCTCGACCTCTTCCCACAAGATGAACGGAATGCCGCGCTTGGCGACGCGTTCATACATTTGCCGCTCGCCCTCGGGCGTGAAGCCGGAACCGGCGCTGTGTTCGATATGGAAGTGGCGCAGCGGGAAGGGAAGCACCTCTTCGGTGACGTGTCCGCTGGCCACCGCGCCAAGCAGCAGCAGGCTGTCGATATGCATCGAGAAGCCGTCGTATTCCGGATAACCCTGCAGGGCGAACCACTTGTCGCGCGCCATCAGTTCGAAATCGCCGCAGGCGTTGGTGTGCGCCTGGACCTGGCTATCCTTCTTGCGCCACTGAAGACGCAAGTTGGTCGCAAAGGCCTCGAATTCCTTTCGCCACTGGCTGGCCACGGCGCCCAGCACGGAACCAGCCAGGGCCTTGCGCTGCGTGAAGGGTTGGTTTCCCGGCCCGGCCAGAATGCGTCCGGCCAGCAGCAGCCCCGAGGCGGCGGCCGGGGTTTGCCGGCTCAGTTCCTTCAAGAGCTTGACACCCAGCAAGGCGGCCCAGGCCAGTTTCGACGACGAGATGGCGAAAATGCCGCCATCGCGCAAATCGAAGGTCCAGTGCGCGCCGTTGATGCGGATGGGATGTTGTGCCGCATAGGCCAGCACCTCGCCGATCGGCCCACCATCCGGCAGATCGGTGGGCACGTCGACGCGGTCGTTGCGGTACAGCCGGTCGGGGCGAAGCCGTCTGGCCGCCAGATGCTCCATCATCTCGTCCGAGAACAGGATGTCAATGTTGCTGCACAGGACGTACTCGCCCTTGGCGCGGCGGATGCCGGCGTTCTTGGCGGTGAACTGGATCAAAGGCAGTTTGTCGGCGACTTGAAAACGGCCGTGGATCTCGGGCGGCACCTCGATGATCCGCAGCCGGCCCGGTCCCCGTTCAGCGGGCCAGCGAAGCGCGTCGATCAGGCGCTGGCGATCCTTTGGCGGATTCCATTCCACGAACACCAGTTCCGAGGGCAGGCCAAACCGCTTGACCTGGTGAAACCAGCCATCGACGAAAAACTGCATGCGCTGCATGATGTTGAGTCCATGGTCGTCGTTGCGGCTGGTGACGACCAGGGACAAGTAAGGGGGCGATTCGTGGGGAGACGTGGTCATGACGCCAGCTTACCACGAACAGAATTTGCTTGGCAGCCTGTGAGTTTGCCTTCAAAGTAAGGTTCATATCTGGCGAAGGGGTGGACGAATTCCGTGAATATCAATGATCTGATCGTCGTCACCGGTGCGGGCGGCTTTATCGGCGGCCATTTGCTGGCCGAGCTGCGCGCCAAGGGGTTCAGGCGCCTCAGGGGCGTCGACATCAAGCCGTTCGACCTGTGGTTCCAGCGCTTCGACGACGTCGACAACCAGTCGGGCGATCTTAAGGACATTGCCGTCTGCAAGCGCGCCGCCGAAGGGGCGGACTATGTCTTCAACTTCGCCTGCGACATGGGCGGTATGGGCTTCATCGAGATCCACAAGGCTGAATGCATGTTGTCGGTGCTGATCAACACCCACATGCTGATGGCTGCCCGCGAGTCGGGCGTCAAGCGCTTCTTCTATTCCTCGTCGGCCTGTGTCTACGCCGCCGACAAGCAGACCGACGTCCATGTGACGGCGCTTAAGGAAGCCGATGCCTATCCGGCCATGCCTGAGGACGGCTATGGCTGGGAGAAACTGTTCAGCGAGCGCATGTGCCGCCATTTCACCGAGGACTTCAAGCTGGAGACCCGGGTCGTGCGCTTTCACAATGTCTACGGGCCGTGGGGCACCTATGACGGCGGGCGCGAGAAGGCGCCAGCCGCGATCAGCCGCAAGGTGATCGCCGCCAAGCTGGCGGGCAAGCACGAGATCGAAATTTGGGGCGACGGCGAGCAGACGCGCAGCTTCATGTATATCGACGACGCGCTTTACGGCGTGCAGGCGGTGATGAACAGCGACATCACCGAGCCGATCAACCTGGGCAGCGCCGAGTTGGTTAGCATCAACCAGTTGGTCGACATCGTCGAGGACATCGCCGGTATCAAGCTCGAGCGGCGCTACAATTTGAACGCCCCCAAGGGTGTCAGGGGCCGCAACAGCGACAACACGCTGATCGAAAGCCATCTCGGCTGGGAGCCCTCGACGCGTCTTAGAGATGGCATGGCCAAGACCTATGCCTGGATCGAACGCATGATGACCAGCGGTGAGGACAACACCCGCTTCAAGCATTTCTGATTCTGGATCATGAACGCGCCTGCGGCCAAGGAGGATTTCGGCCCCTATCTCTCGGTCGTTCTGGCGGCCCGCAACGGGTCTGACGAGGTTTTGCGCCGATTGAACCTAACGGTCGAGTCCTGGCTTGCGCATAGCCAGCGCACCGGTCTGGCCTTGGAAATCATCGTCGTCGAATGGAATCCCGATGCCGCCCGCTCGGGGCTGGAAAAGTGTCTTCCCGCCGGGCAGGGCGCTTGCCGGGTGGGCGTCGTCACCGTGTCGCCCGAGGTGCATCAGGCTTTCCCCGGCAGCGAATGCTGCGACCTGTTCGAGCATTTGGCGTTGAACGTGGGGATCGTCAGGGCCAAAGGGCGTTTCGTGCTGGCGACCCGCTCGGGCGTTTTGCCGTCGGTCGAGCTTGCGGATTTCCTTGCCCAACAGCGGCTGCTGGCGGGAACGCTTTACCGTTGCGACGGCTGGCAGGTGCCGTTGCCTGAGAAGGATGACGGTTTCGACCCGGCAAGCCAACCGGTGCACAAGGTCTTCCGGCGCCGTGAAACGCTCGATCTCAAAACACAGCGGGTGGCCCTCAATTACCAGCGTCCCCTGGCGATCTGGTGGGAAACGCTTAACCCCATCCTCAACTTCACGATTTTCTTCCTCGACGCGTTGCCTGACCTTTTCAGGCAGGTCTTGGAACGCTTTAAGGCGTCCAGGAAACGGGCGCAGTCCTCTTATGTTGCGGAAGTCAAACTGTTGCTGCGCAATCTACTCCGCACGCCAGTTTTCATCTTCGACAAGGGGATTTACCAATTCCGGGTGCGGCGCATGACCTGGCTTTATTTCTGGCCCTGTCACGTCAACGCTTGCGGCGACTTCATTTTGATGGAGTGCTCGCTTTGGCAGCGCTTGAGAGGATTTCCCGAATTCCATGGCAGTGCCCAGAATACCGATGTCGCCTTTCTATTAAGCGCCCTGTCTGCCAAAGATGCCAGGGAATGTGGACTGGCTTGGCCCAAACGGGTTTTCAAGCTGGCAAGCTCAGAAGCCGACGTCGCTACGACACCGCCGGGTTTGCCGGCCATGGATTTCCTGGCCGCCGCTAAAATGGCCGACGAGCGGCGTTGCCAAGCCTCGCCCGGTCCGCTGAACGGAGAGGAGTGGGGTCTTGGACCTCTGATGCTGCGCGAGCGTTTTTTGAAGGGCGCGGCATAAACCGCCTGTGCCGCAGGTTAGGCGCCCTGCTGGGGTATCTCTGGCGGTAGCAGCCCCTGGCGGATCATCTCCTGGCGCAGCCGTTCGGTTTCCCTGGCTTGCATACGGCTGATCGTCTCCTCTCGCGCTTTCAGGGTCACCTGAAGATTCTCGACCATCTGTTCGAGATTGGTGATGCGCCGGCCATGCCAGCCAAGGGCCTTCAGGTCGCGGTCGAAGAGACTTCCGGTTTCACCGGTTGCCGGCGCCTTGTCCTGGCTGGCTAGCGGCGCTTGCCCGTCTTGGCGCTCCAGGTTCCAGCTTGCCGCCAGAAAGTCGCCGATGGCCTGGGCCATGATCCGGTAGCCTTTGCTTTCGCCGTTGGGTTCGGTAACGCAGTGAATCCAGTCGGCATAAACACGCTCGGCTTCGTTATTGAAAATGTGGGTCAGGCTGTGGATATTGAGCCCCTGGGACCGAAGTTCGAGCAGTTGATCGCGCATGGCTTCGTAAGCGCCGGCCATGCCTGGATTGGCTTCTGCGGTTTCCTCGGGCGAGAGTGGCTTGTCGATGGCTGGGATGGGCTGGATGAAGTATGCGGATTTCAGGGCGAAGCGGCGCGCCATGTCCTCCATGGTCAGCATAAACGATTTGTACTGGACCATTTGGTAAGTGCGGCACATTTCTTCCGGCCAAGTGTCCGGCAGGGCGAACAGCGAGTCGATAGTGGTTTTCCAGGAACCGCGTGGTCGATGCACCCACCGCCTGGCGATCCAGTCTGCCGTTCCCGACAAGACCAGCATGGCTAGAAAGGACGAGCGCAAAACGGGCGTTGCGACAAGCAGGCGCTTCAGGGCGGTGGACAGGCTACGCCCAATCAGACTTGAGCGCGTATTGGCGGCCAACGGACTGACCGCTTGGAAGTTGTCGGCCGGTTTGGCGAGGCTGCTATGGCCGCCCAGAAGCCAGTACTCATTGAATCCTTCGAGGGAGACGATGGCATCGACTGCGTTGGCATACAACAGCAACATGATGGCCTGCTGGGGTTGTTTCCATGCGCCGTCACCGCCATTCAGGGTACGGAAGGGCTTGCCGTTGGGGCTTTTGTAATGCCGGTTGAGATGTTCTTCAAGAAACAGCGGCCCGTTCGGAAATATCTGGCCAAACTGGGCAGCCACCGAGCCGCCGGTAATCAGGATGGTAAAATAATCCTCGTCGCGGACGAGCGGGAAATCGCGGCCAAACAGGCCAATATTGTTGATGTGAGGCAGGCTGTGTGGCGGATTGGCGTGATGGACGAATCCCAGCCAGGGATGGGGAAAGACGGTTTCGTAGTACGAAGCCGTCAAGGGGATGATACCCTTGACGGTCATGCTGCCGCCCAACAGGGTTTCCCGCCGCTTGGCCATCGGGATGAAGCGGCCATCGCGGACAAGGAAATAGATCAGCGCTCCTAGTTCCGTCACTCCGGCCGCCACAGCAAGCGAGGCAAGAAGGACGAGGGCTGTCATCCTGCTCTACCAGAGCGGATAAAGCTGGTCGGTGGTCGGCGCCTTACGCTTTCGCTTGGCGCGCAAGCCCAGCACGACGGCGACAATGGCCACCAGTACGACGGCACCTGCGATGGCGGCAAGAATCTCAAGCATGGCACATTGTCCAAAATGAGCGGCTTTCTCATTTTTCCATGTTTGCCCAGCCATGACAATGGAGCTGTGACCCTTGGCGGGTCATGGATTATCGGCCTCAATCGCGGCGCACATGTCTTCGAATGCCGGTTGGATGACCTCCAGCCGGTCGTCGTCCCAGACCCAGCGCTGAAACCGGGTCGCGTGCGGGGGCGACTGGCCGGGGTAATAACAGCGTTCGATTTGTGAGGCGAGATCGCTTTCCCGGCTGCTGGAGACAATCGGCTTGAAATACAGATACCGGCACAGGTCGTTGTACTGGCATAGCTGGATCGGCCCCCCCGTCGTCAAAAGATTGAGGTAGGATGCTTCGTAGAGGGCCATGCGAAGCCCCAGGTTGAAGGCCGCTTCAGTAAAAAAGGCAAAGCCCGCCAGTTCTGGCAGCGGCGGCGCCAAGGCGGCATCGGTGTCAGGGACGATGATGGGCAGATAGCGGCTGAGGTCGAGAGACCTAGCAAAACCAGCCCAAGCCGCGATGTCGCTGTTGCGTTCGGGTGTCTTTTGCGACTGGCGCAAGGTGATGGTGACCGGCTTGCGTCCCTTAAGGCGGGACGCAATCCATTGTCCGACATAGGCGTGCCCCTGCGACGCCGCCCTGAAACGCAAGGTGCCCGGCGTTTGGCAAAGCTTGGGAATGACCTTCTGGTACAGTTCCGCCAAGGACAATTTACGGAATGACAGCCGGTCGGGAAACACGGCGCTGGCTTGGCTGGCCTCAAGATAGGCGTCCTCGCGCCGGGCTGTGATCTGAACCGATTCCACGCTAGGCAAAAGGCTAGCCATGGGAATCAACAAATTGTCCAACCGCCAATGCCGGTTTTCCACCGGCAAGCAGGCTACGGTCTCCTCCTCCTCGCGGCGCAGGCTTTGATCACGCCCCAAGACAAAGGTCAGGCGGATTGAGGGCAGATTCATCTCGGCCCGCATCATCTCGGCTCCCATCAGGAAGGTGCACAAGTCGAAGCTGGCCGGCATCCAGTCCAGATCGTAAAAGGCATGGACGGCATCGTCGGGGGGTGCAGCTAGCTTGTCTGCAGACAGGCTGATGATTTCCACTCGTGCCCTGGGATCCGTCTTGCCGGTCGCCTTCAAGGCCAGGCACAGAATGTCGGACAGGGCGCAGGCGTTCAGCTTGAAGGGTTGGGGCTTGGACCCGGCCTTAAGGACGACCTGATCGATGTCCGTCGTCTCGTCCCTCGCAATCAGGCTAAAGGCGGCCTCGCCTTCATGGACCTGAACGGTTCCCATGACCGTGAAGGGTTCCCACAAGTCCTTTGGTTGGGTGGCCCGATCGGCGCCCAGCATCCAGACGGTGGAAATTGCCCAGGGATGAGGGCTTGCCGTCACCAGCAGATGGCCACCGTCCTTTTGCGCCTCGGCCCCGCCAAGCAGCGAGCAGGCGGCCGGATCGATCTGTCCAGGCATAACGGAATCCCTGTTTCCACTCTTCAGGTCTTGAAAGATAACAGAGAAATTAGTGATGAATACCGGAAAAAGCGCAAGTGACTCGCCTACGGCCAGACGAGGCCGGATCTTGAACAGACCGCTTGGCGAACCCGCTGGGCCAACCTATGATTAATCTATTGGGGAGCCAGGAAAATTCTTTGCCGCACGTCAGATTCGTTTAGGGGGCCAAGCGACATGAGGGGCGTGATACCGGAAGCCATCGGGCTGAATGTGGTTCGCCACTATGCCGGCGAAGTTGAGCTGTCTGGTGAAACTCTGGTCATCCAAACGCCGCCCGAACAATGGAACTATGCCGTCGCCTTGCCGGTGCGCCATGAAATTCTTGAGAAGGCCGGTTGCGCGCGCTCTCCGGCGCGGATCGAACTTGAGGTGATCGTTCACGCCGGGCGCCTGGGAATCGGTTGCGCCAACAAGAGTGGTAGCGGATTTCTCGACCAGACAATGCTGGAACCTGCCGCGGAACCTAAGCTTATCGAGTTGACGGTCCACGATATCAGCCAATGCAGTGCCCTGGTCCTGCGCAACGACTGGAACCAGAATAAGCCGACATTGGCTTCCGTCTTGTCCGTCAAGGTATCGTGCCAGGAGAATTCGCAAGAAGACGTGCTGTTCGCTTTCTACGATCTGAACTGGATGCCGGCCAGCTTCGACTTCGCCTCGTTCCTGATGGATGCTGAAATCGCCCGCGTTAAGGCGGGATTGGCGCGAATTCACGTCGTCGTCATTCCCGGCAACCTCGACAACAACAAACTGGTCAACGACGACCAGGAAGCCGCCGTGGATCAATTTTCGCGGCGCTGGCGGCTGCACAATCTTTTGCTGCCCTTGTTGCCTTTCTATCCGTCCGTCAGCGGGTTTGCCGTGGCGGAACCCCGCCTTGAGGCGATGCGGATGCTGGCCAGCTGCAAACATACCTATCCTGTGCGCGAGGAGTTGGGCGTGAAGGACATTGCGGCGATCTTTCAAAGTCTGATGCTGAACCTTGCGTCGTGCGATGGCTGCCTGCGTCCCGAAGCACCTTTTCAAGGCAAACGCTATGTCCGCCATTGGATGGACCGTCATCTGGGCCAAGGACGTCTTCCCATCGCCATTACCCTGCGCGATGCCGGCTACAGTCCAGAGCGCAACAGCAACATCGAGGTTTGGGGGGAATTCGCCCGAGGGCTGGATTCCACCCGCTACGCCCCCTTCTTTATTCCGGACACGGATACCGCTTTTCTGGGGCCGCCGCAGGCGCTTGCGGGATTTCCCTGGTTTTCGGACGCCTCGTTCAACTTAGGCCTGCGTTTCGCGGCAAACGAGATGGCATATCTTAATCTTCTGACCAGCGGCGGCGCATCGACGCTCTGCTCGTACAGCAAGTCTGTGCGTTATCTCTATCTCAAGCAGGTCGTAGCCGAGGCTGCCGAGGCGTCGGAAGCGTATTTGCGCCGATTGGGGCATACGCCAGGGCAAAACGTACCTTTTGCCGGTCCTTTTCAGAAATGGATTTGGCAAGACGATACCTTGGAGGTCATCGAAAGCGAGTTCCACGCCATGGTGGCACTTATCGGGCCGCCGTGATAAATCTGTGCGACGCCTCGATTCGGCTGCAGGAAACGCCGAGCCGGATGGCTCAATAGGGGGTAACGGATCGTACATGCGGATATTGGTAACGGGCGCCGGAGGGTTTATCGGAGCAAGGCTTGTCGCCGATTTGATCGCCTCTGGCTTTGACGTTGTCGCACACAGCCGTAAGCCCAAGCCGTCCAACGCCCTCGGCATTCAGTGGATCTCCGGAGACTTGGGAAAACCCATCACCGAGGCGTTGGCGCTGGATGCCATCGTCCATTGCGCCTCGCGCAACCGTTTGCCTGCCGCGCTGCCCAGCGAGTATCTGAACGACAATGTCCGCGCGATGGAACGGTTGCTGGAGCTGGCGGCTCGGACAGAGGTCAAGAAATTCATCTTTCTATCCTCGATTTCCGTCTATGGCCGGGTAACCGATCCTGTGCTGGACGAGGCTACGCCCTGCCGTTTCGAAACAGATTTCGGCTTGAGCAAGCTGATGTGCGAGCGTCTGTTAGCCGAGTCCAGCACCCAATTTTCGGCCATCGCGCTCAGGCTGCCTGGCGTCGTCGGCCCAGGGGCGCACCATGTTTGGCTGGCCAGGTTGTGCCAGTCCTTGCGCCAAAACGATTCGGTGGCGATCCAGAATCCCGAGTCCATGCACAACAATCTCCTGCATGTCGCCGATCTGTCCCGTTTCGTGGGTCAACTTCTGGCCGGGAAAGATTGGCAGGGATTCGAGGCCGTCAACCTGGCGGTCGACGAGGCCTGGCCAGTGCGCCAGGTGGCGGAAACCCTGAAGCGGGCCGTGGGTTCGGACTCGCCGATCATCGTCGAGGAATCTCAATCCTTACCCTATGTGATTGATTCGACTCTGGCCCGAAAGAGTTTCGGATTTTGCACCATGCCGATGCTGGAGACGCTGACCCGCTTTGCCAAGGAGCCCCGATGACCAAGATGCCGTCACTTCATTCCGAGGCCCAGGATCTGACCGGCAGCCAAGGACTGCAATCCCTGGGACTGGGCAGCAGTTGGGCCTATCACGACGATCCCCGCCATCTTCTGTTCTCGATGGCGCGCTACAAATTCGTGGCCAAAATGTTTCTGGGACTAAGCAATGTTCTGGAGGTCGGCTGCGCTGACGGTTTCTTCACGCGCATCGTCCTGCAAGCGGTCGGGCGGGTGACGGGGATCGACATCGACGGGGCGATGATCGAGTCTGCCAGTCAAATCATGAGTCCGCGCTGGCCGTTTACCGCCTTGCGTCACGACATTCTGGAAAGGCCGGTGGAAGGACTTTTTGACGGCGCCTACTCGCTTGACGTTCTTGAACATATCCCGGCCAGCCAGGAAGAGCTTTTTATCATGAATATCCTGGCCTCGCTCAAGCCCGAGGCGTCGCTGATCGTCGGCATGCCGTCCCTGCAGTCGCAGGCCCACGCCTCGCAGGTCAGCCGGGCCCATCACGTCAATTGCAAGGACCAGCCCGAACTTAAGACTCTGTTGAGCAAGTTCTTCCATAATGTCTTCCTCTTTTCCATGAACGACGAAATCGTCCATACTGGCTTCCATCCCATGTCGCATTACAATCTCGCTCTGTGCTGCCACCGCAAGGAAACGCCGCCATGCTGATCCTTGGCCTTCATGGTGGCATTACCCAGCTTCAGCACGACCCTTCGGCAACCCTGATCGGCGATGGTCTGATTCTGGCCGCCGCCGAGGAAGAGCGCTTTAGCCGCGTTAAATCGGCGCTGGGTCAGTTGCCGATCTACGCCACCGCCGCCTGCCTGAAGCAGGCCGGTGTTACGATGAAGGATGTCGACCTAGTCGTGCATTCCGGTTCGACCTTTGCCGATTTGGAAGAACGGATCCGCCGTTACCTGATCCATTATTTTGGCCTTGCTCCGAAAATCCTGATGGTCCGCCATCAGGAAGCTCACTTGGCTTCGGCTTATTACGGCTCGGGATTCGACCGCGCCATGGTGTTGTCGGCGGACGGCTATGGTGATCAGGAAAGCGGGGCCTTCGCCATTGGTGAGGGGCGGGAGTTGACCTTGTTGGAAGGGCGGGGGGCAGACGTTTCGCTGGGTCAGTTCTACGCCGCCATCACTTCGTATCTTGGCTTTTCGGTCAACGAGGACGAGTACAAGGTCATGGGGTTGGCCCCTTACGGCAAGCCGGGGGTCGACCTGTCGCGCTATCTTGAGGTGGGTGAAGACGACTACCGGATTGACTCGTCTCTGTGGGAACGCAAGCCCAAGCCGATGTCGCGCTACGAGTCCTGGTATAACGACAGTTTGGTCGAACATCTAGGGCCGGCCAGGAGACGCGACGACCCGCTGACCGACCGGCACCGTGACCTCGCCTATGCCACGCAGGAAGTCTTCGAGCGGGCGATGGTCGCTTTGGTCACGCGTCTGCACAGGCAAACCGGGATGGACAGCCTGTGCCTGGCCGGCGGCTGCGCCCTCAACTGTTCGGCTAACCGGGTGCTGGCCGAACTGCCTTTCGTCCGCCGCCTGTTTGTGCAGCCTGCCGCTTCGGACCGCGGCATCAGTCTGGGCTGCGCGCTTCTGGGGGCGGCTCAAAGCGGCATCGAGATGCCGCCGGCGCTTCGCCATGTCTATCTGGGGCCCGATTACCCCGGCGAATCGCTTCTCGGCGCTCTCAAGCTGACCGGCCATGCCTATTCGCAGCCGCAGGACCTAGCCTCGGTTGCCGCCCGTCTGCTCGCCAAAGGCAAGATCGTCGCCCGATTTGAGGGGCGGGCGGAATACGGCCCCAGGGCCTTGGGCAACCGGACGATCATGGCCGATCCCAGGTCCGCCGAAATGAAGGACGTCATCAACAGCAAGGTGAAGTTCCGCGAGGAATTCCGGCCTTTCGCGCCCGCCGTGCTGGCAGAGCGTTGCCCCGAAATCTTTGAAATACCGATTGAAAACGGCGCCTCGCCTTTCATGACCATGGCGCTGCCGGTCAAGCCCGGTTGGCTGGGCAAGCTGAAGGCGGTTACCCATGTCCAGGGAACGGCGCGCGTGCAGGCCGTGTACCGCGACGTGTCGCCTGGTTTTTATGATGTGATATCCGCCTTCGACCGGCTGACTGGTGTTCCGGCCTTGCTCAATACCAGCTTCAACGTGCGCGGAGAGCCGATTGTGGAAACCCCCTTGAACGCATTGGCCACCTTTGCGGCGACTGGAATCGATGCCCTGCTGCTGGGGCCGTATCTGCTTGTTAAGCCAGGTGTCGATGCGGGTTGAACTGGTGCCTAGCTGCTAAGGCGTGATAGTCTGACATTCTAGGAACCCAAGAACCTGGTGGAAATGATGAGCAATCCAGTCGCGGTCGTTACCGGGGGAGCAGGTTTCATAGGAAGCCATATGGTCGACCTCTTGCTGGACGAAGGCTACAACGTCCGGGTGATCGATAACTTTTCGGGTGGACATGAACGGAATTTGGCCCATCACGCTGGCAATCCCCGCTTGGCGATCGAACGGGCGGACATCCTGACGCTTGAACCCCAGGCTTCCGTTTTCAAGGATGCCGCCTGCCTGTTCCATTTCGCCGGCATCGGCGACATTGTGCCTTCGATCGAACGGCCGACCGATTACCTCAACACCAACGTCCAAGGGACCGTGCGGGTCCTTGAAGGAGCGCGGGCGGGCGGCATTGGCAAGGTCGTCTATGCCGCCTCGTCGTCCTGCTACGGGCTGGCGGCAACCCCGACCGGCGAGGATCATCCCATCGCTCCCCAATATCCCTATGCGCTGTCGAAATATCAGGGCGAGCAATGCGTTCTGCACTGGCATCAAGTCTACCGGCTGCCGGTCAATTCCATCCGCATCTTCAACGCCTATGGGCCGCGGGTGCGCACGACCGGCGCCTATGGGGCCGTCTTCGGCGTCTTCTTGCGCCAGAAGCTGGCAGCAAAGCCCTTCACGGTGGTGGGCGATGGCACGCAAAAACGTGACTTCGTCTATGTCACCGATGTGGCACGGGCCTTTTTCCTGGCCTCGCAAACGCCGCTGGCGGGGCGGATATGGAACCTCGGTACTGGCAATCCGCAATCGGTCCTGCGACTGGTCGAACTGCTGGGCGGGCCGGTGACCCATGTTCCCAGGCGCCCCGGCGAACCCGACGCCACCTGGGCGGATATTGGTGCCATCACGCGCGATCTGGGTTGGGCGCCGAGGGTCAGCTTCGAAGAGGGGGTCGGGCACATGCTGGACGATATTGAGGTCTGGCGGGACGCCCCATTGTGGGATCCCGATTCCATCAAGACGGCCACGAAAACCTGGTTCGACTTTCTTGGTACGGAAAAAACCGCATGACTCTGACCTTGGCATCGAAATACGGCAACAAGATCAAGACGGCCGAGGAACTGATCGAACTGATCGGCCCCAGGCCGCGCAAGCACTCCGTGGTCATGTGTCACGGCGTTTTCGATCTGGTGCATCCCGGCCATATCCGCCATCTGCTGTACGCTAAAAGCAAGGCCGACATCCTGGTTGCCAGCCTGACCGCCGATCAGCACATCAACAAGGCCCAATACCGCCCGTTCGTGCCGCAGGATCTGCGCGCCCTTAACCTGGCGGCGCTGGAAATGGTCGATTACGTCGTCATCGACCCTGATCCGACGCCTCTTGCCAACATCGCACACATTCAGCCCGACCTTTTCGCCAAGGGCTACGAATACCAGGATACCGGCATTCATCCCAAGACGCAGGAGGAACTGGACCTCGTCACCTCCTACGGCGGCGAGATGCTGTTTACGCCGGGCGACATCGTATATTCCTCGTCGGCGATCATCGAGACGGTTCCGCCCAATCTGACCGTCGATAAGCTGGTCACGTTGATGGAGGCCGAGAACATCACCTTCGACCGGCTGCGCCAGACCCTGGCCAAGGCCAAGGGAATCCCGGTGCATGTCGTCGGCGACACCATCGTCGACAGCCTGACCTACACGACCTTGATTGGCGGTATGACCAAGTCGCCGACCCCGTCGGTACGCTTCGACCGCAAGGTGGATTTCATTGGCGGCGCTGCTGTCGTGGCCAGGCATCTCAGGGCGGCGGGGGCACAGGTGTCGCTCTCGACTGTGCTGGGAAAGGACGAGTTTAAGAAGTTTGTGTTGGACGGCTTGGCCCAAGACGGTATCACCTGCCAGGCGGTGATCGACCGCACGCGTCCCACCACCAACAAGAACGCCATCGTTTGCGGCGGCTATCGCCTTTTGAAGGTGGACAACGTCGACACTCGTCCCGTGATGGGGCCGATTCTCGACAAGCTGGTCAAGCAGATCGCCGAGACGCCAGCCAAGGGCGTGGTGTTCAGCGATTTTCGCCACGGCATCTTCAACCGGCGCACCATTCCCGTGCTGGCTGGCGCCATTCCTGCCGGGGTCCTGCGCGTTGCCGACAGTCAAGTGGCCAGCCGCTGGGGCAACATCCTGGAATTCGAGGGCTTCGACCTCATCACTCCCAACGAGCGCGAGGCTCGTTTCGCCCTGGCCGATCAGGACAGCGGCGTCCGTCCCCTTGCTTCCAGTCTGTTCGAGGCCGCCAAATGCGGCACGCTGATCTTGAAACTAGGCGAGCGCGGCATCATCACTTGGCGTTCGACGGCCGACCATGCGGGCCGCCCCTTCCTGGTGCTGGACAGCTTTGCCGACCGGGTGGTCGATCCGGTGGGGGCGGGCGACGCCCTGCTGGCCTATTCGACGCTGGCCATGCTGGTCGGCGAATCGGAGGCGGTGGCCTCGATCCTGGGCTCGATCGCCGCCGCCCTGGAATGCGAGCATGACGGAAATATCCCGATCGGAATCGACAAAATGCTGGAAAGCATCGCCTCGATCGAGAAGTGCGCGGAGTTCCGCTGATGCGCGTCGTCGTCGCCGGCATGGGCGTCCAGGGCAGAAAGCGCAAGACCATCGCCGCCGCCGACGTGGTGGCCACCGTCGATCCGGTGGTCGAAGGCGTGGACCATAAGCGGATCGAAGATGTCAATCCAGCCAGTTACGATGCCGTCTTGTTGTGCGTCCCCGATCCAGAAAAGCCCACCCTGCTGCCTTGGCTGCTGGAGCGCGGCAAGCATGTCCTGGTCGAAAAGCCGTTGGAACTTGGCGACGGCGACTTCGTGGCGCTCGAAGCGCTGTCGCGCCGTCACGGAGCGTTACTTCAGGTTGGCTACAACCACCGCTACGAGCCGCATGTCGCCCGCATGCGCGAAACCCTGGCCTCGGGCGTTTTGGGTAGAATTTATTATTGCCGTTTCTTTTACGGCAACGGCACGGCGCGCGACGTGCGCAATTCTGCCTGGCGCGATCAGGGCTCGGGCGTTGTCGCCGACCTGGCCTCGCACCTTCTGGATACCGCCTGGGAATGGTTTGGGGATCTGCCGGCGCCGTTTAAGCTGATCTCGGCGCACCGGTTCGAGAACCGCGCCCCGGATCATGCCGTGATGGCCTGCGGGGGCGGCATCCCCATCGAAATGGAAGTGTCCCTGGTTTCCTGGCGCAATCATTTTTCCGCCCTGGTGGTGGGCGAGAAGGGCAGCGCCGAGATCGACTCGCTGTGTAAATGGGGACCGTCCAGCTTTAGCCTGCGTACCCGCGTCCTGCCCAGCGGACGTCCGCCCGAGGAATGCGTCACCCTGGTTCAGCCCGACCCCAGCTGGGCACTTGAATATGCTCATTTTAAAAAGGCCTGCCAGGCTCCGGCGCCCTACGATTCCAGCCGCGACCGGCGGATTGCCTGTCTGCTAGAAGGTATTGCCAAGGAATGCCTGGCATGAAACCTCGCATTGCTTTTGCTGGCATGACCCATCTGGGCCTGGTGTCCAGCGTCGCTGCCGCTGCCAAGGGGTTCGAGGTGCTGGGTTTCGATCCTGACGCCGCTTTGGTCGGGGCTTTGCAAGCCGGGCGCCTGCCGATCGTCGAGCCGGATCTTGACGACACCCTGGCCGCCAACGCCGAGCGTCTGGCCTTTACCAGCCGGATCGAGGACCTGGCGGGTTGCAACGTGGTTTTCCTGTCCGCCGACGTGCCGACCGGAGACGACGGGGGCAGCGATCTGTCCCCCATCCGCCGGTTGATCGAGACGGTTCTGCCGCATCTTGGCGCCGATGCCGTTTTCGTCGTCCTGTGCCAAGTGCCGCCCGGCTTCACGCGGACCGTGGGACGTGATGGGGCGCATCTGTTCTATCAGGTCGAGACGCTGATTTTTGGCCGCGCCATGGAACGCGCCTTACTGCCTGAACGCATTATCGTCGGCAAGAGCGACAGCGGGCTTGCTCTGCCCCCAGCCTATCGGGCCTATCTCGACGCCTTCGGCTGTCCCGTTCTGCCGATGGTCTACGAAAGTGCCGAATTGGCCAAGATCGCCATCAACTGTTTCTTGGTCGCCCAGGTCACCACCACCAACACGCTGGCCGGCCTGGCCGAACGGATCGGCGCCGACTGGGGTGAAATCGCCCCGGCCTTAAGGCTCGACGCCCGCATCGGCCCCAAGGCCTATCTGGGGCCAGGGCTTGGGCTGGCTGGCGGCAATCTCGAGCGCGATCTGGCGACGGTGCAGGCGCTGGCCTGCCAGTTCGGCAGCGAGGCGGGGCTGATCGACGCCATGACCGCCAACAGCAGCCTGCGCAAGGACTGGATGCTGACCACCCTGCACCGCGAGGTGCTGTCCAAGATGCCCAACCCCGTGATTGCCGTGCTGGGCCTGGCTTACAAGGAAAACACCCGTTCGACCAAGAACTCGCCGTCGCTGGCTTTGATCTCCTGCCTGAAGGATTGGCAAGTTAGGGTGTTCGATCCCGTGGTCGATCCTGAAGTGCTGACTCATCCCAAACTGGTTGCGGCCCCGTCGGCGCTGGCGGCGGCCCAAGGGGCCGACGTTCTTGTCATCGCCACCGCCTGGCCCGAATTCCGCTCGCTGACCGGCGAGGTCCTTGAAAAGGTCATGCGCGGGCGTACAGTCATCGATCCCTGGCGCGTGCTGGCGTCGGCGCCGGGCTTCGATCATTTCGTTTTGGGTGTGCCGCCCCGAAGGGAGGCTTCGCTTGCTGCGTCATCATAACAGCGCACCCTCGATGCCCAAGCGGGCCGTCGTCGTCGGCGGTGGCGGCTTCGTGGGCAGGGCCATCGTCAACGCTCTGCGGGCCAAGGGTTGCGAAACCGACGCCGTATTGAAAAGTGAGATCGACCTGCTGGCCGAAGACGCGCCCCAGCGCCTGGCTGCACGCATCCAGGACGGCGATGCGCTTATCCTGGTTTCGTTTCCAGCCCCGGCCCGCACGCATCAGGCCATGCTGGACGCCCTTCGCATGACGGCGGCCATGATCGACGCCATCAAGGGCAGGAAGTTAGCGCAACTGGTGGCGATCTCCAGCGATGCCGTCTACGCTTCCGCGCTCAGCCGCATCGACGAGCGGACCTGCCGCCAGCCCGACAGCTTTCACGGCATGGCCCATGCGGCGCGCGAATTGATGCTGGCCCAGGCCGCCAGCGCGCCTTTCGCCGTTCTCAGGCCCTGCTTGATCTATGGCGCCAAGGATCCCCATAACGGATACGGCCCCAACCGTTTCATGCGTCTTGCCGAAGCGGGCAAGCCGATCACCCTTTCCGGCCAGGGCGAGGAGTTGCGCGATCACATTTTCATCGAGGATGTTGCCGAGCTGGCAGCGCTTAGCGCCTTGTGGCGCTCATCGGGGTCGTTGAATCTGGCTACGGGCCATAGCGTGTCCTTTGCCGAAGTGGCTCAGATTTTGTCGGGCTTGATGCCCGGGCGGGTCCGCATCGAAACCCAGCCCAGGACACAGCCGGTCACCTACCGTCATTTCAGCGTCGAGGAGAGGATCAAGGCCTTTCCGGATTTCCAGCCGACGCCGCTGGCGTTAGGTTTGTCTCACGTCGTCAAGGAAGGACGCTGATGGCCGAAGTCGATTTGCTGGCCAAACTGCCCAAAAGCAAGGGAACGCGTGATCTGGCGGCGCGCAAAGCCGCTCTGACGGCAGAAAACATCCGCCTGTCGCGCGAATACGGTTGGGCCTATTTCGACGGCCCGCGCGAGATCGGCTATGGTGGTTACCGCTATGACGGGCGGTGGATTCCGGTGGCCGAGGACATCGTGCGCCATTTCGGTCTGAAGGCGGGCGATAGGGTGCTTGACGTCGGCTGCGCCAAGGGATTCCTGGTCAAGGACTTGATGACGGCGTGTCCAGGCCTTGAGGCTTTCGGCCTCGACATTTCCGAATATGCGGTGACCCACTGCGAGCCCGAAGTGGTGGGCCGCCTGCATATCGGCAACGCGCTCAGCCTGCCCTTCCCCGACGCTAGTTTTCAGGTCGTGATTTCCATCAACGCCATCCACAACCTGCCCCGCGATGGCGTAGTGCAGGCCCTGAAGGAAGTCCAGCGCTTGAGTGGCGGCAAGGCCTTTGTGCAGGTCGATTCCTACCGAACGCCCGAGCAGCGTGCCTTGTTCCTGGATTGGGTGCTGACCGCCGAATTCCACGATTACCCTGAAGGCTGGTTCAAGCTGTTCGACGAGGCCGGCTACACCGGCGACTGGTATTGGACAATTCTGGAGTAGAGACGCGACATGGCAAAAACCTATGCGATCCTGGGTGCCGCGGGCTGTTTTTCCGTGCAGACCGCACTTTGGCTTCTTGACCATGCCGAACCGTCCAAGGTGATCGGCGTTGGCCGCCATCCCTTGCCCGAGGACTCCTTCTCGCTGGGCGTTCACCGGCGCAAGGGCTACGAATACCACGCCTACCACGTCACCTATGAATGGGAAGAGCTACTGGAACTGCTCGACCGCGAGCGGCCCGAGGTCATCATCAATTTCGCTGCCCAGGGCGAGGGGGCACTTTCCTGGAAGAAGTCGTGGCGCTATTTCGAAACCAACTGCGTTGGGCTGACCAGGCTGGTCGAGCATTTGGGAAAGCGCGATTGGTTGGAACGCTTCATCCATATTGGTACCTCCGAACTGTATGGTTCGGTCGGCCATGCGGTGAACGAGGACCATCCCATCAAGCCCACTAATCCCTATGCTGTTTCAAAGGCCGCCTTTGACATGCATTTGGAATGCATCCGCGACGTGCTGGGTTTTCGGATGAACATCATCCGCCCTTCCAACGCCTATTGCCCGGCCCAGCGCCTGCACCGCGTTATCCCCAAGGCGGTGGTGCTGGGGCTGCAGGGTAAAAAGTTGCCGCTGCAGGGCGGCGGCGCGGTCCGCAAATCCTATTTCCATGCCCGAGACCTAGCTCGCGCGATCTATCTGGTGTCCGAGAAGGCGCCCTTGGGCGCCATCTACAACTGTGGACCCAAGGAGCCTATATCGATCCGTGAGATCGTCGAGAAGACCGCCCAGGCCTTGGGTATGCCGTTCGACGATCTGGTCGAGATGGCGCCCGCCCGCCAGGGCGAGGATGCCTGCTATTGGCTGGATTCGTCGCGTCTCATGCGCGACACCGGATGGGCGCCGCAAATCAGCCTGGAAGAAGGATTGGCCGAGATGGTCGAATGGGGCCGCGCTTATCTTGGCAATTTGCAGGAATATCCGACAGACTATGTGTTAAGAGCATGACCAGGGCTAACGATTTCGATACGGTGGCGGCAAGGCTGCGCTGCCTGAGCTACCGGCGGCGCATCCTCGGCGTAGCGCATGCCGTGCAGGCGGCGCATGTGGCGCCCGCCTTCTCGTGTCTCGAGATGGTCGATGCCATCTATTACGGCCTGAAGGGTGAGCACGATCATTTCCTGATCTCGAAGGGGCACGGGGTGCTGGCCCAGTATGCGGTGCTGGAGGGGCTGGGCATCCTGTCACCTGAGGAACTCGACCGATACGACACGTTGGATGGCCGCCTGGCCGCCCATCCCGACCGCGGCGTTCCGGGCATCGAAGCCTCGACCGGCTCCCTGGGCCATGGCATGGCCCTGGCGGCGGGCATGGCCCTGGCGGAACGCCTGCAAGGAACCATGGGATCTATTCACGTCCTGTTGTCAGACGGCGAATTCCAGGAAGGCTCGACCTGGGAAGCGATGATGATGGCCGCCAATCTCAAGCTTGGCAATCTGGTAGCCTATCTCGACCTCAACGATTTTCAGGGGCTGGGGCGGACCAGCCAAACCCATCCCGCCTTCTATCCGGTGCTGGACAAAGTGCGCGCCTTCGGCTGGGAAGCCCAGGAAGCCAACGGGCACGACGCGGGCATGGTGGTCTCGAAGGTGCGCGACCGGCAGGGCGGCAAGCCCTTCTTGCTGGTCGGGAAAACGGTGAAGGGGCGCGGCGTGTCCTTTATGGAGAACCAGCCGATCTGGCATTACCGCTCGCCCAATGACCAGGAGTACCGGCAAGCGCTCGACGAGTTGCATGAGGTCTCGTCATGAGAAACAATTTCGCCGCTGCCTTCCACGAAGCCGCCGGGCAGGATCCGCGCCTGTGCCTGCTGGTGGCCGATATTTCGCCCGCCGGTTCCATTCAGGCCTTCCGCGAGGCCTATCCCGACCGCTTCATCAATACCGGCGTTGCCGAGCAGGTGATGATCGGCATGGCCGCCGGTATGGCCATGCGTGGCTTGCGTCCCTTCGCCTATACCATTGCTCCGTTCGCGCTCTACCGGCCCTTCGAAATGATCCGGGTCGACCTGGCTTACCAGAATCTGCCCGTCACCGTGGTCGGCATCGGCGGCGGCGTCACCTATTCCGTTCTGGGCGGAACCCACCATGCCCAGGAAGATGTCGCCATCGCCTGCGCCGTGCCCAATATGGCCGTCATCGCCCCTTGCGATCCACTGGAAACGCGCGAGGCCACCAAGTGGTGCGCCGGGCAGGAACGGGGGCCGGTCTATCTGCGCCTGGGCAAGGCGGGCGAGCCGGATCTGACCTCGCAGACCAGCGAGCCATTCGTCTTCGGCAAGCTTAGGTTTTTGACCAAGGGCAGCGACGTCGCCGTTCTGTCCTACGGCCCGATCCTTAAGATGGGGGCCGAGATCGCTAACCGCTTTCGCCAAGAGGGCACTTCGGTCTCGCTGATTTCTGCCCATACGCTGAAACCCTTCGACACCGAGGGCGTGGCCGACCTGCTGGCGAATTGCCGCCGGGTTGTGGTGATCGAAGAGATGGTGCCGCATGGCGGCCTAGCCGACCGGGTGAAGGTGCTCGCCTGGGAACGGAAAGCCACCTGCCGCATCGACACCTTCACGCTGGACGATGCCTTCCACCACCGCTACGGCACACATGCCGAACTGCTGGCCGTTCACGGATTGGAGCTGGAGCGGATTTGGCAGAGTCTTAAACAAGATTCCTGATGACCGGGTGGAATGTCATGATCCTGCAGCGCAGCGCCAACCCGTTGGAGGGAGCATGAGTGCCGAGCAATTCTGCCGCCTGTGTGAAGGCGGCCTTGATCTGCTGGCAGACTTTACTGTGCTGCCCAGGGTGACCTCGGATGCCCGGCCCTGGCCGGCCGGGGGAGAGTTGGCCGTCTGCCGAGACTGCGGCTTGGTCCAGCATCCCGACACTTTGTCCTGGCGGGCCGAAGCCGCCGCCATCTATGCGGAATACGGTTTCTATCTTCAGGCAGATGGGGCAGAGCAGGCGGTCTTCGTCTCGGGACAGCCCAGGCGCCGTTCGGAACAGGTGCTGGATAGCGCTCTAGCGGTGCTGGCGCTGCCTGAACAGGGGCGTGCGGTGGACATCGGCTGCGGCAACGGCGGCATGCTGACGGCATTGTCATCGCGGCTGCCGGGATGGCGATTGACGGGGTACGACCAGGATAATCGCAGCGCTAAATTGGTCGAAGCCATTCCCGGCGTGGAGGTGCTTCATGTCGGCCCTCTCGGCAGCTTAGCGGGGCTGTTCGATTTTGCCACCCTGGCGCATTCCCTCGAGCATTTTCAGCACCCGGCAAAGACGCTGGCGGCGATCCGCCGCCAGTTGACTCCCGACGGCGCCCTGTTGGTCGAGGTTCCCGATCATCGCGCCAATCCCTTCGATCTCGTTTTGGCGGACCACGCCTGTCATTTCTCCCCAGCCACCCTCGACGCCACCTTGCGAGCCGGCGGCTTTGACCCCCTGACGGTGACCTGCGCCTGGGTGCCCAAGGAACTTTCTGCCGTGGCGCGGCCCGGGCCGCCGCAAGCCCCAGGACCAGCGGAATGCGGCGCAAGGAAGGGAGCCGAGGCGGGCGTCGCCTGGCTGAGCGCCCTAGCCGCTCAAGCGCGTGCTGCAGCTTCAACAAGCAAGGGCGTGGCGGTGTTCGGATCGTCGATCGGCGCTAGCTGGATGGTGGGGCTGCTGGGCGAGGCGGTGACGCTGCTGGTCGACGAAGACACTACGCGCCTCGGCCATTTCCATCTCGGCCGCCCAATCGTCTTGCCTGCCCAGGTTCCCGATGGAACCACCGTGTTGGTTCCTCTGGCGCCTGCCGTCGGCGCTGCCGTCGTCGCCCGGCTGGGGCAGGGGCCTGGAGAGTGGCTGGCCCCGCCCAGACTCACTTCCTAGAGCGGGTCGTCTGAAATCGAAGCCGTTAAACGGCTTCGATTGAGGGCGTGAATCCGCTCTACATATAATTTAGGGAACGATGTACATTTTAATCCGTGTCACAAAGTGACTCGGGTTAATACGATCGTGCGCTAGGCCGTTGCCTTGCCATGAACGATACGTTACCCTCCAAGGGGATGCTTTCTATTGCAAGACCGGACCGTTGATGCTCAAAGCACCTCGTTTTCGCCTTCAGCGCCGCTGGAATTCCCTTCAGCTTGCGATCTTGGCCCAGGTTGAAGCGGCATGAATGTTCTTGGCCTCTCTTTCGATTATCACGATGCCGCTGCGGCCCTGCTGGTGAAGGGGGAAATCGTTGCCGCCGCAGAAGAAGAGCGGTTCTCGCGCAAGAAGCATGACGCGTCGTACCCGGCCCGGGCCGTGGCCTTCTGCCTGGAACAGGCGGGAATTGGTGCCGGCGAGCTGGATGCCGTCGTCTTCTACGAATTCCCCTTCCTGAAATTCGAGCGCATTCTCGACCGGGCGATCCGCACCTTTCCAAAAAGTCTAGGCTACATCAAAAAAGCCTCCGAGAGCTGGTTTCGCACCGACAAGTTCGATGTCGCCGCACGCATTTCCGCCGACCTGGGGATCGGCCGCGACAAGATCCATTTCGTTCGCCACCACGCTTCGCATGCGGCGGCAGCCTTTTATTGTTCCCCTTTCGAAGAGGCGACCATCGTTACCCTTGATGGCGCCGGAGAGTTCGAAACGGCCACGATGGGGCTTGGCGACGCACAAGGGCTGCGGGTTCTGAACCGTTTTTGTTATCCGCATTCCGTCGGGCTGTTTTACAGCGCCATGACGGCTTTTCTTGGCTTTGAAGTCAACGAAGGCGAATACAAGGTCATGGGTATGGCGGGATTCGGAAGGCCCACGCAAACCGACAAGATCAGAAAACTGGTCCGCTATTCCGGCAAACGTTTCCGGGTGGACCTGTCCTATTTCAACTTCGACACGCCCGCCGATTCTTTTGCCAAGCCCAAGCTGAACGAGCTTTTGGGCACGCCCAGGATTCCCGAAAGCCCCTTCGATGTCGGCGATCCGGCCCTGCCCGAGGTTGACGATCCTGTGCAGACGTCCAGCCGTCATTACGCCGACATCGCCGCCAGCCTGCAACGCGTGACAGAGGACATCATTCTTGAAATCGTCAAGGACGCTGTCATGGAAACCGGAATCCGCAATGTCGTTTTGGCCGGTGGCGTGGCGCTGAACTCGCTGGCCAATGGGCGGATCATCCGGGAACTTGGCTATCCGCTCTATGTCCATCCTGCGGCGGGCGATGCTGGCGGCGCGCTGGGGGCGGCCCTTCATCACTATGTTTGCACGCACCGGCAGCCAAGGCCGAAGCCCCTGACCCGCGCCTTTCTTGGCAAGGGTTACGACGATGCGCTAATCCGCGACACGCTGGAACGTTCGGCAGTGTCCAGCGTGTCTTACGTCGATGATGATGAAGAGCTGTTGGCAAGAACGGCCAAATTGTTGCAGGATGGCCATGTTGTTGGCTGGTTTCAGGACCGCTTCGAGTGGGGGCCGCGCGCCTTGGGGGCTCGCAGCATTCTGGGCAATCCGGCCATTTCCGGCATGCGGCGCACCATCAACGAGAAAATCAAGTTCCGCGAACCTTTCCGCCCCTTCGCTCCGGCGGTTCTCGCCGAACGGGCCGCTGACTTCTTCGAAATGGATGCGCCCAAGACCCTTAGCCAGCCCGAGAATTTCATGCTGGCCGTCCACCGTGTCCGTCCCGAGATGCAAGCGGTCATTCCGTCGGTTACTCATGTCGACGGCACAGCCAGGGTGCAACTGCTGTGGCCTGATCAAAACCGTTTTCGCAAGCTTGTCGAGGCTTTTGACCGTCTGACGGGCATTCCCGTCATCTTGAATACGTCGTTTAACCGGCGCGGCGAGCCGATCGTCGCTTCGCCGCAGGACGCCTTGACGACCTTCTCCTGGAGCGGCATGGACTATCTGGTCATGTCCAATTTCATCATTGGAAAGGACGTTCTGTAAATGGCGGTTCTGCTGATCCTGCCGGAATTCGAAATCGGTCAGCGCGATTTCTGCCGCTTTCTTGTTTCCTTGTCGCTAAACATGCCTGACCAGTCTGTGACCGTCGCCGCTGCCCCAACCTGGGCGCCTCGCCATAGCCTCAACCTTGGCCGCGATGTCGAGTATCTTGATCCAAGACGGATTGCGGGCAGCTTTCAGCATCTGGTCTTCGTCGTCAAAGACAACGGCAAGGAACCGCCGTTCGACGTGGCGAAGGCCCTGGGTCCAGCCTTGACTGAGATGCATCTATATCGATTTACCCTGTGCTACCCTTATTTCAGGGCCCGTCTGGAATGGCTCTCCGGCCCCGATTATGCCGCCGCCTATCCGGCCATTGACAAGCATGTTTTCAACCGCCTTTCCCCTTATGGAACAGATTTTTTCTATTATTTTCCATATGCCTATTTGTTCCGCGAGTTGGGCGTCGGGCCCTTGAACGAATTCGGCATGCGCATCGATAAGAAGCTCGGCGCTTTTTCCAATCGTGCGTCGAATCATAAGCTGGTTGTCGTCTACGGTGGCTCCGCCGCCTGGAGTCTCGACTGCCTTCACAGCGAAATGTTTTCCTTCCGCCTTGAAGTGAAGCTGAACGAATGGGCGGCGGCCTCGTCGCGCGGCATGACGTTTTCCGTGTTGAACATGGGACAGCATGGCAATGTGGTGATGAATGAGATTATTAATCATGTCCTGTTTGCCGATCAACTGGCGCCGGATATCGTCATTGCTCATGACGGGTTTAACGATCTGGTCTATGGCGTGGTTTGCGATACGGCGCTGCTTAGCCAGCATCAGATTTGCTACCAGCACAATCTCGAGGAATGGTCGCAGATTCTGCATGCGACCGGCGACCGGCCAGGCAATCACCAGGGCGAGAAGATCTACGCAATCAAGAATACGCCGCACGCCATTCTGTCAGCTTACCTGAATAGAAAGAAGCAATTGTCGGATATGGTGACGGCGAAAGGCGGAAAGTTCATCTGGGGGCTTCAGCCTTTTGTCGAAAGCAAGGCCGAGATGCATCCTGAAGAGATAGCATGGAAAAACCGCGCACAAGACGATCAACGCGATCTGGGTAACGGTTTTGCCAATGCAAAAATGCTGCTCGACGCGCTTAGCGGCCATCTGTCGAAAATGGATATCGACAACGTAGACCTTCACCGCAGCTTTCAGCGCCTAGGCGCCGAGCAGCACATTTTCGTTGATAATGTTCATCTTTCGCCCGAGGGCGACGACCTGATCGCCGATGAATATTTCTCTTTCATCCGGCAACGGATAGAAAATGGACGCTGGTTTGCAGATGCTTAAGGAGGGCTGACATGCTGAAAAGAGATGCGAAACGCCTGTTCGGTTTGCTTGTTATGGCGGCAAATGCCGGTCAGTGGCGGACCATTCTGTTCTTTCTGCTCGGATTTCCTTGGCTGCTTGGGCTATTGGCGAAAATCCGAGCAAATCGTGAAGGAGAAAAAATCTCGCCTTTTATTTATACTATTCATTGATTGAAACGCTTTCTGAGATCTCTTATCTTTTCTATATAGGGTTTCGGTCTTGGAGAAACTGCATCGGTCATGTCGGGCCTCGTTTATAGCCATCTGAAGTTCGTCAACTTTCCCGACCGGATTGCGGCCTTGCAGGCCGGAAAGCTGGCGGCTCCCGTGCATGTCCGCATCAAGCCGATCAACCGCTGCAATCACAATTGCTGGTACTGCGCCTATCGTAAGAACAACCTGCAGCTAGGCCAGGACATGAGCGAGCAGGACGTCCTGCCCGAAGCCAAGATGTTTGAAATCGCCGATGACCTTTCGCAAATGGGGGTCCGCGCAGTGACGTTCTCGGGCGGCGGAGAGCCCTTGTTGTACAAGAAGCTGCCCGAGCTGATCGAACTGCTGGACAAGGGCGGCATCAGGGTTGCGGCGCTGACCAACGGAACAGCCTTGTCCGGGCGCAATGCCGAAGCTTTCGCCCGCCATGGAACATGGGTGCGCATTTCCATCGACGCTTGGGATGATGCATCATACGCGCTTGCGCGGGGCATCAAGGACAAGGAATTCACCCGGGTTGTCGACAATATCCGCGATTTTGCGGCGCGGAAAAGCCGCTGTCTGCTGGGTATCAGCATTATCGTCACCAAGGACAATTACCGGCATCTGTCCGGGATGATCTCTCTGTTCAAGTCGCTTGGCGTCAACCATGTCAGCCTGTCGGGCGTCGTAATCGACAACGATGGAAGGGCCAACAACGCTTACCATGCCCCATTCTATGAAGAGGTGACGAAATCCATTCTGGACTGTCAGAAGCGGCTAAGCAGCGATGATTTTCGCATCGTGAATTATTATCACGAAATCGAGGAGCGCTTTGACAAGGCCTATACCTTCTGCCCGTTCCAGCAGTTCCAAACCGTCATTGGCGCCGATGCCACGGTTTATACCTGCCATGACAAGGCTTATACCGCCAAGGGCGTCCTGGGCTCGATCAAGGACCGTTCGTTCAAGGATTTTTGGTTCTCCGACGAGTGCCGCGAGAAATTATGGGCAATCAATCCAAGCCTTGACTGCAGGCACCACTGCGTCGCGCACAAGCGCAATCTGATCTTGACCGAGATTCTCAGCCTCGACCAAGACCACAGCTGCTTCGTATAGCGGATACGTCATGCCGGAAATCGATTTCCTGACCTCGGTCCACAACTGCACGAAGCGCGATTATCTGGCCCGTGTCAATGTCTTCGACAAGTCGGAATGCGCTGTCATTGCCAAGCAGTTCGGCTACGACTATTGGGATGGCGACCGCCGTTTTGGCTATGGTGGATATGCTTACGATGGCCGCTGGCGTCCGGTCGCCGAGGCCATGGCCCGTCATTATGGCCTCAAGGCTCAAGACAAGGTTCTTGATATTGGCTGCGGCAAGGCCCACCTTCTCTTGGAGCTGACCCGTGCGGTGCCTGGCCTTGTGGTGGCTGGTCTCGATTTGTCCGCTTATGCCATCGAGAATGCGCCCGAGGAAATCAGGCCCAATCTGCGTCAAGGATGTGCGACATCGCTTCCCTGGCCTGACAAGGAGTTCGACCTCGTCTTCTCCATCAATGTTTTGCACAACCTATATAATTACGACCTTGTCGCGGCTTTGAGGGAGATCACGCGCACTTCGAACAAAGGCGCCTATGTCTGCGTCGAATCCTACCGGAGCGAACGCGAGAAAATGAATCTGCTGTACTGGCAATTGACCTGTGAATGCTTCTATACGCCAAAAGAGTGGCTATGGCTGTTCGGTCAGGCCGGATACAATGGCGATTACGGTTTCGTGTATCATGAGTAAACAAGCAGAGAGCAGTGGTTTTGACGCCAACAGTGCAAGTGCGGCGCTTGACGATTTGATTCATTGTTTACCGGATATTCACGCCTATCATGCTTCGACAACGCACCTGCACCGGCTTTTGTCACCGATAGCATTGCAGGCGGCGCACGCTTTGTTCCGCGACCCGAACATGCAGTCCAAGAGCTTTTCCGTATTCGGCGATGTCGTGATGCCCTATGTCGAAATGGGAAAAGTCGATTCTGTCGATATTCTTAATTTGAACGAACTTATTTTGTTCTCCTTTTATTGGAAGAACCGTCACATCTACAGTCACGCCGCCGACCTTGGCGCCAATATCGGCTGGCACAGCCTGCTTCTTTCACGGGTGGGCTATGAGGTGCGCGCCTGGGAGCCTGACCCCGGCACTTTCGCCCTTCTTCGGCGCAACCTTGATGCCAATCGATGCGCCAGCGTAACCCCTTATTGCAGTGCCGTTTCAGTGCATGATGGTACGGCGCGCTTCGTCCGCGTTCTCGGCAACCTGACGTCAAGCCACATTGAGGGTTCGAAGACGGCTCCCTATGGTGAGTTGGAAATGTTCGACGTTCCGCTGACGGCTTTTTCTCCGATCGCCGCGTGGGCTGATTTGGTCAAAATCGATATCGAAGGACATGAGGCCGACCTGCTCTGCTCGACCGATGCCTCCGTCTGGCAAGCAACCGACGCCCTGGCCGAGATTGGAACGCATGAGAACGCCCAGCGGTTATTCGAGCATTTCAATCGGATCGGCGTTTCCATCTTCAGCCAGAAGATTGGCTGGCAGCGCGTGCGCAGTGCCGACGACATTCCGGTTCACTATAGCGAGGGCAGCGTTTTCATTTCAACGAAGGCGGCAATGCCATGGTAGGCGCCTTGTCATTCAGGGAAAGCGTGACGCCATGATGCGGGTCATGCTGGTCATCCCGAATTCGGAATGGTATGCCCCGGGGACCTTTTGGCACCTTCATCCCTATCCCCTGGCCTTGCTGGCAGCGATGCTGGACCGTAACGACCACGTCATTCATATTCTCGATGCCAATGCCGATGCTCTGACGCCAGGGCAATTCGAGGCAGCCGTAAGGGACTGGCAGCCCGATGTCGTCGGTGTTTCGGTTCTGGCCAACGAGTTCGCGGTTACAGGCCATGTCGCCTGCAGTTGCGTCAAGAATGTATCGAAAACCATTGTAACCGTGCTTGGCGGCGTCTACCCGACTTCACGCCCAGCTGATGCCATCAAGGATTCGCATGTTGACTTCGTGGCGATTGGTGAAGGCGAATATTTGTTTCCTCAGTTGTTGGACCACCTTGCCGGAAAGGCGCCACTTCCAGACAAAGGACTGGCCTATCTGAAGGATGGGCGCGCCGTCGTCCAGGAGCGCGCCCCTTTCATTCAGGACCTGGATGCCATTCCCTATCCTGCTTACGATCTTATCGACTTTAATCGCTATGCGACGAAGGTCTATAAGTACATTGTCGATGCCCCGCGCGCTCTTCCCTACGCTAAACTCGTGACAAGCCGCGGCTGCCCGATTGGTTGCACCTTTTGTCAGGTTGAAACCATCTCCGGAAAAATGACCAGGTATCAATCGCCCGCCCGGGTTGTCGACGAGATGGAATGGCTGGTCGGCACTTATGGCGTCAAGGCCTTCGAATTCCTGGACGACAATTTTCTGGGCCACCGTGGTCGAGCACTGGCTATTTTCAACGAAATGATCCGCCGGCAGCTTCCCGTCGTTTGGAACGCTATGAATGTCAGCGCCTTTTATCTTTCAGAAGAGATGCTGGAAGTGATGAGGGCTTCGGGCTGCCGGTATGTTTCGATTGCAGTCGAGTCCGGCGTTCAAAGGGTTCTGAAAGAGATTATTCGAAAGCCAATTGACCTAGCCCATGTCAAGCGCCTGATTGCCAAAGCCAAAAGCCTTGGCATGGATACAAGCACGCTTTGGGTTATCGGCTCGCCCGGCGAGACGTGGGATGAAATCCGCACGACTTTGACCGTCGCCGAGGAGATCGACGCCCACTATGTGAAAATCAACTTGGCAACCCCTTATCCGGGCACAAAACTTTTCGATATGGCGGTCAGCGGGGGGTATCTTCCTGAAGACTTTTCATTCGACGACATCGCCTGGGGTCAGGCCAGTTTCCAGACGGAAGAATTCTCAAAAGCCGAGCTGACGGTTCTTCGCGCCTTCGAATGGGACAGAATCAATTTTTCGAATGCCGACAGGTGCCGTGAAATCGCCCGGATGATGGGAATTGGCGAGGATCGCTTGGCCGAAATTCGCCGCTCTACCCGCGAGAATGCCCTCAAGATACTCCCTGGCCTTGGATCGAAGCAGACGGTGAACCAGCCACCGACTTGCGTTGGCGACTTGTCGATCTCGACGAACACCTAGATGGTTCGAACATGACAGTTCTTCTTCTTGGCGGCAGCGGAAAAATCGGAACGGCACTCAGGCATGCCACAACGAATAGGCACGTTCTGTTCTCTCCAAGTTCGTCCGAGCTTGATTGCGCGGATTTCAACGAGCTTGACCGCATTGTCGACGCCTGCCAGCCAAGGGCGATTATCAACGCCGTCGTGTTCGGCAGTGTCGACGCCTGCGAGAACAACCCACAGCGAGCCCTGAAATTGAATGCCTTCCTGCCCCGCCATCTGGCAAGAAGATGCGCCAAGGATGGAATTCACCTCATCCATTTCAGCACGGATGTCGTATATTCCGGCTTGAGCAATCGCGCCCCTTATCGCGAGGATGACAGCCCGGATCCAATTAACACTTATGGCATGACCAAATATCTTGGGGACATCTTCATCCAGGAAGAAGCCAAGAACTATCACATTCTGCGGATTGGCGTGCTGTTCGGAAACAATCGTAAAGGCCATCAGTTTTTCGAGAAGATGGTCGTGCGTGCGAAGCGTGGCGAGGCCCTGAAGGCGGCAACGGATGTCGTTACCTCGCCGACATCAGCTATGGACGTTGCTGAACTGGTTTGTGCGCTTTTGGAAGGGGCCTGCATCTATCCCCCCCTTCTACATGCGGCGAATTCCGGCTCGGCAAGTCTTTACGACTTCCTGTCCTATGGGCTGTCCTGCCTGAATATCACGGCCAAGGTGGACCCTGTTTTGGCTTCGGCGTTCCCATCGGTTGCCCGGCGCTCACTGGCTACGCCACTTGCATCGAATTTCATCGTCAGAAGACCCTGGCAAGAAGCTCTGCTAGACTATTGCCAGGCGACTTTGAATGCGATCTCATCTGCCAAGGACGAATGACATGGCCGATATCTATAATATGAACGGCAGCAAGGTTTTGCATCATCTTGACCGTGTCTTGGCCTGGAAGGAAGGCAAGCGGATTCCTCCTGTTCACATTGATGTTGGCCTGTCGAAGGGGTGCAATATCCACTGTAACTACTGTTACGGCATCACCCAGGCCAACGAATTCAAGAAAGGGGCCAAGAAATGGTTTCCTGAAGACCGCCTGCTTGCCTATATGCGCGATGCGGCGAAGGCCGGTGTACGTTCTATGGCGCTGGTTGGCGAGGCCGAGCCGACACTCAACCCGGCGGTCTACGATGCCATTATTGCCGGCAAAACGAACGGTGCCGACATGGCCATGGCAACGAATGGCATTCTCTACGACGATGGCGCCAAAGGGCAAGCGGCGCTTGAGTATCTGACCTGGCTTCGTTTCAACATATCTGCCGCCAGCGATTCCGCCTATCGGCGTATTCATGCCAGCAAGGAATTCGACACGGCGTGCCGGAAGATAGCGTTCACCGTCGAACAGAAACGCAAGAAGAAGCTGGATGTCACCATTGGTCTGCAAATGGTTCTGACACCTGATAATGTTGGCGAAGCCGTGCCTCTTGCTAAACTCGGACGTGAGTTGGGTGTCGACTATCTGGTCATCAAGCAGTGCGGCGACACCGTTAGCAATAAACTGGGCATTTACGACCGTCTTTCAGAATACAGCGCCTTCGACGACCTTCTGATGGAGGCGGAAAGCTTGAGCACGCCTGGGTATGACATCATCGTCAAATGGCAGAAGATCCAGTCAGCTGGCAAGAGAAGCTACGACGCCTGTTTGGGGGCGCCATTTCTTTTGTATTCGAGCGGAGACGGCAAGCTATACCCCTGCGGCATGTTCTTCGACTGGAGAAGCGACGAATTTCTCATGGGAGATTTGTGCGAACAAAGCTTCGGCGATATTCTGGCCAGTGACCGCTATTGGCAGGTCATCGACAAGGTTGCCAAGACGATGGACGTGCACAAGGAGTGTTATGCGAATTGCCGAACAAATGAAATTAACAATATTTTGTGGCAACTTACCCATCCGCCAAAGCACGTCAATTTCATTTAGGGTCTGTTGAGTATCAGCACGCATAATTTGTCAGCATGATGCCGACAGCCCGGGCAGCTGCTGCTTTGCGGCGTACACGTATGATGTGCTATTCAACCTTTCGGTTGGCCTGGAATCGAGTTATTCTGCGCCAATCAGGAGCGAATGGGCACCGATCGGAAGTGAAGGTTCGTGATGCAAATTAGTATCGATGGGTATGAGAACGAAATTGGTCAGAAACTCTTCAATGGTGTTCTGGCGGTTTACGCAGGGGCGGTCAGGGGCCACATAGCGGAGTTTGGCACTATGAGCGGCAAGACGGCTGAAGTTCTTGCTTTTGGCGTAGCTCACGGCGAAAAGCTATTTCACTCACACAATGTGCTATCCCAGACGATCGGCAAGGAACTTCATTTGTTTGATAGTTTCGAGGGGCTGCCTAAGATCGACAACGCGGCTGATGTCGATTCTCCGCACGTCCGGGATGGGGTCTGGGGATCTGGTTCCTGTAAGGGAGTCAGCCCAGAAGCATTGCGGGAAATCACGGAAAGACACCTTTCTCCCGGCGGGCGGATCAAGATTTTTGAAGGATGGTATAGCGAAACCGTCCCCGCTCTCGACAAGAATACGCTTTACGCGCTGATCCATGTGGATTGCGACCTGTATTCGTCTGCCATGGATGTTCTGGACAATCTTTTTTCCCGTCACATGATCGCGCGTGGGGCATATGTTTTCTTCGACGATTACAACTGTAACTGTGCCGACCCAAAATTTGGAGAGCGCCGCGCCTGGGCTGAGTGCGTCGACAAATTCCATATTAAATTTTCGGATGAAGGAAGTTACGGATTGTTGTCGCACAAATTCATCGTCCACGACTACACGTAACTTGCATTTCTCGAATGGAGGGACAATCGGTCCCGAACCGAGGGGATGTCGTTTAAATGCCAGGGAAAATGCAGATGCCGGGGCTGGAAATCGTCAATGTCGTCTATGGCGACAAGTTCACGGAATTTTTCACCGAAATCAGCCTTGCCTCGCAGCTGTCAGCCCGTAACATTCCGGCGCTAAGCGCGCCCACCAGAACGACCTATCATATTTACACCACGAAGACAGACGCCGAAGCGATACGCCGCTCGGGCGCGTTCAAGAAACTGCAATGCCTGATTAACACGAACATAGTCACTTTTCCGACCGACGATATTCGTGATCAGGCCTACAGAAAGCAGAACAAGTCTTCTGTCTGGGATGTGCTTTGCGATTCCCACCGGCATGCCATCCAAAATGTGACCAACGACCATATTGTTTTTCTGGCGCCAGACTGGGTTATCGCCGACGGCACCTTTCAGAACATCGAGAAACGTCTACATGAGGGGTACAAGACGGTGGTCATTTCCGGCCCCCGCATCGAATGGGAGACCAGTTTTTCCTATTTCCAGGGCTTGGTCGACGCGCAACATGTTCTGACCGCTACAGGACGGATGCTTGTAGACGCAGTCCTTAAATACAAACCCCCTATAATGGATGCCTTCATGTTTGGGCCGGAATGGCAGGCTGACGTTTTCAAATCGTCATGGCCCTCCATTCTTATCTGGCAGGACGAGAATATTGGCTTCATCTCACATAGTGGCCACTTGCACCCGATTGCCGTCAACCGTTCGCATGTCAATAGCAACTTTAAAGGCACGATCGACAGCGATCTTCTAAACACATTCGAGCCCGGATCGGACGAAATATATTTCGCCCAGGATTCTGACGAGATTTGCATTGCGGACATTTCAGCGCGCGAACGGGCCATCGAGACCGTACTCAGCGAGCCGCGAGGGGTTTTTTTCATGGCGGAATGGCTTGCTGTTCATCTTGGTGGTCAGATTAACCGATGGTTTTTAGAAAAGCCTTTCGTTTTCCGTTCCAGCAGATGTATTGATGCTCTCGTCAAAAGGCGCTGCATGGATACAGCCGTTCATACGCTGAACTTGTTGGTCATATCTGACATCCTGCACAAACAGCTGGCCGATCACTGACTTGGCCAAGTCACTTTCGCGCAATGCCGGATTTTCTTGGCGAAAACATTAACCATGTATTCGCATCCTCTTTCGCCGCACATGAGTAGAGTTCTCGAATCGGGGGGGAAGCCATTCCAGATTTGCAGGCCGCTGCTGTTATGTTGGCAGACAAAGCTTGAGCACATCTCAAATCCATTGGCTTCGTAGAACTTCTCGTAGAAGATCGGATTCATGTTGTAAAACCCATGATTCAAGGCGAATAACGGGTTTCCATTGGTTGCAACGCCCCCGACCCTTGTTGCAAGGGCCATATTGGCAATCGCCTGCGCGACATTGAAGCAGTGCTCGATGGTTCCGCCGTCGATAACAGCATCGAACTTTTGATGAAAGTCCTGAGGGATGGGCTCATTCAGGTCGATTTTCAAGGCATCGGGTGACGGATCGTACAAGTCGATGAACGTGGTTTCGAAGCCGAAGAGACGGTAAAACGCCGTCGGGTTCAGGCGCAACCGCCGTCCCTCTCCTTTTTCGTTTTCTTCAGCGATTTCCGCGCCGATCGGCGATTTATCCGTCATTCGCGACGATAAGGTCATCAGGACCCGCTCACTCAGCAGGATGTCGGTGTAGCCCAAGGCAAGCAGCTTGATTCCCTTGTTCACGCCAAGCAACTTATGGATTTGCTCGAAAACGAAGATCGAGAAATCTGCGTTGGCCTCTGTTAGCACTGAGAAATCTCCCTAAGCGCCGTTTCATGTATTTGGTCTGAAGTCAGGCCGGCATCACGCAGCAAATCAGCCTGCGAGCCGTAGTTATGGGAAAACGCGTCAGGCAAGCCAAGCCGCTTAAATCTCGTCAGCGGCATGGCATTATCGACTAAAGCTTCAAGGACAGCGGAGCCTAATCCCCCCGCCAGCACGTTCTCTTCGACGGTTAGAATCGTTTGGCTGCTTCTGGCCAGTGTCCATAAGGCATCAATATCAAGCGGCTTCACGGTCGGCACATGCAGGACGCCGCAGGGCCGCCCCTCGGCGGCTAGCCGCAAGGCAACCTGACGGCAGGCCTCGGTCATGATTCCGGTCGATACGAAATTCGTTGCCTCAGGAGGCAAGACCCAATAGGCACGCCCGATTTCAAAGCCGTTGCGCTCGATCGGCACGACCGGATCCCCGCCTTTTCCGAAACGGATATAAAGCGGCCCTGCGTGGGCCAGCGAGCTTTCCATTGTCAGGCGCATTTCATGCGCATCAGATGGAGCGATAACCGTCATGTTCGGAACAGCCCGCAGGATGGATAGATCCTCTATGGCCAAATGGGTTGGTCCCAGCGGGGCGTAGACCAAGCCACCACCGGATGACAACAGGCGAAGGGGAAGATTGTGCAGGCAGGCGTCAACAACAATTTGTTCGAAACAGCGGCGGCTAAGAAACGTGGCAATGGTATTGACGTAAGGAATGAATCCTTCCAGTGCTAGGCCCGATGCCAAGCCGATCAAATTCTGCTCAGCCACGCCCTCCATGAACCATCGGTCTGGAAATTCCTCACGGAAATTCTGCAATGTTCCAGCCCCCAGATCAGAGCCGATGAATACGACCCTCTGGTCAAGCCGCGCCAATTCGTGAACCATGTTAAGCGCTGTCTGGCGCATTATCCGCCTCCCAGGCAGGCGCGCATAGCCGCAATATCGTCGTCGGACACTTTCGATTTATGATGCCACGCAGCTACGTTCTCGGCAAAGGGCACGCCTTTCCCCTTGACCGTATGGCACACGACCAGTCTCGGCTTTCCAGTAGCGAAGTTATGAGCTTGCAGCGCAGCTGATAGGGCGGAACAATCGTGGCCGTCGACTTCGGAAACGTTAAAGCCAAAACTTCTCCACTTGTCGGCCAAAGGCTCCAATGGCATGACGTCGTCAACCGGGCCGTAGGATTGCAGCTTGTTGTAATCGACTAGGGCCGTCAGGTTGTCCAGGCTATGTTTAGCCGCAGACATGGCAGCCTCCCATACAGATCCTTCGTTTATCTCGCCGTCGCCCATGACGACATAAACGCGGGCTGGATTTTTTTTCAGCCGCAGGCCAAGCGCCATGCCGACGGCGATCGGCAGGCCATGTCCCAGCGCCCCTGTCGAGGCCTCGACGCCTGGGGTTCTTCCTGCCTCGGGGTGTCCGCCCAGGAAGGTTCCATAACGGCAGAAATGGCGCAATTCATGGGGGTCGAAAAACCCCTTGTCGGCCAGAATTGCATAAAGCGCCAAGCATCCGTGCCCTTTGGACAAAATGAATCTGTCGCGCTGCTCCGACTTAGGGTTGGCTGGATCGAATTTCAGAATCTCGTCGTAAAGAACTCTCAGGATTTCAACCAAGGAAAGGGCCGAGCCAAGATGGCCCCGCCCACCGCCTTCCAGGGCCGTCACGATCAAGCGCCGCAAATATAGCGACCGGCTGTCGAGGTTCATATCGCCAGGCTTTCGTTTTTCAGCATGGCTCTGGCCTTGGCAAGTTGGCGGGCTTTGACTGCCGGCCAGTTCGTTTGTCCGGCCAGTTCGCGGCAAGCCCATTTATGCGGAAAGAATTCATTCAGCAGAATCATGCTCCATCTTAGTGCATACAGCGGGTAAAGCAAAGCGAGCCTGATTTCGAAATTCGGGTCCCCATGAAAGCAGGGACTCATCTTCTGCAAAAACATGCGCTTTCTCTCGACGCTCAAGTTCATGCCAGGATGCAGGAAAAAGTCACAGAGCATTTTTATAGGATCGTCCCAGCCAAAATATTCAAAATCGATAAAGAACAGCCCGCCCGGTGTTCGAATGGCGTTGTGCAGGCCGAAGTCGGAAGGATTGAGAGTTCGATGCTTCCTCGGCAGATCATCCTGCCAGCTCTGACCTGTTTCAAGGCAGGCGTTCTTTGCAGCCCTCAAGCGTTCCGACAAAGCCGGAGCAAATTCGTTTGCGAGATAAGATGCCAACTCGGGTTCTTGTTTCAAAGCCGACAGTTTTTCAAAGCGCACCAGTATTTGCCGCTCGATTTCCCAGGCAGACAGGCAGGCTTCGCTGGCCAGGGGAACGCTCCCGGCTTCTTGCTGATCACCAAGATTCTTTAAGGTAGCTAGAAAGTCAGCGGCCTGACCGATGTCGTCATCGCATGGATTGTCGTTGGCTGGCTCACCTTCCTGCCAGTCATAGACGGCAACCCTTGCTTCGAAATCCACCCCGACAGGACGAGGAACGATTTCAATTCCGAAGGACCGCATGAAAACAAGCGCTCGGTATTCAGTGCCGATTCTGTCACGGCAGTCATGCCCAGGCGGCGCGTAGGATTTAAGAATGTAGTTGTCACCGTTCGCCGTTTCGACCCGGAACACGCGGTTGTTGCCTTTTGACGCCAGCAATCGAAGAGGCAACACAGGCTGGCCAATAAGTCTGCCTGCGATTATTTCCAACGCAGCTTGAGCTATTATCGGTTCGGCGGCTGTCATGTCCGTCCTGTTAATATCCCAACCTATATCGAATGGATCGACCGCATTTGTCATCAAGCAGTTTGCGCGGCCATTCCTGTCACTCAACACAGTTCATTTCAACAAAGCTGTGACAAATTTCAGCACTTTTTCCTTCTCGACCGAACGTCTGTGTCCGACGATTCCAACCTTGATAGCGCCGACCGCGTTGCCAACGAATCCAACGACGCTCATATCGCCGCCGGCAGCCACCAAAGGCGCGGTAACGGCAAAGAAAGCGTCTCCGGCGCCCACCGTGTCGACGACGGTCTTGGTGAAGGCGGGCACTTGGTGGCATCCATGCTCGGGTTGCCAGGTCATGCAGCCGTGAACGCCTTGAGTGATAATTGCGCAGGTACAGGCGACGACTTTATGGAAATGCTCCGACACCAGAAGGCCAATATCTGAATACTTGTCGCCCATGGACAGACGTAGTTCTGGAGTGTCGATGCAGACATAGTCAGCTTTTGGATATTTCGTGACCAGATTAAAGCCCAGATTGGCGCTGTTCGACTGGGCGTTTAGGGCAAAGAAGCGGGCGTGTTTTGTGATGGCCTGGCGGCATTCGGCGGTCAGCAGGCCATGTCCGAAGTCGGTAACGACTGTCAGATCGCATCGCGGGGCCAAATCGGCGATTAGGGCCAGAAGTTCCTCTTCCAGGGGGCGGCCCATATAGCTGTCATCCATCTCGTAGACTTCGAACAGCTTACGCATATAACCCAAATCGACGAACCGTGTCTTGCGGGTTGTCGGCACGTTAGGCCTAGTCACGAGGTGTAAGCGGACATTGGGAAGCAAGCTCTTGCGAATGACCTCTTCGTCTTGTGAACTGGCCCCGCCAATCATGGTGATGACATCGACCTGGCTGCAAAAGCTGGCGACATGATTGGCGGCGGCGATGACCCCGCCTGCAAAGACCTCGCTGTCTTTGTAGATGGTGGCGATCATGTTCTCCTTGGGCGACTTGCCCAGCGGTTGAACGTAGCGGTATTCGTCTATGATGGCATCGCCGACGAGAAGAACGCGAAACCCTTGAACGCGCTCCATCAACCCATTTATCTGGTGCAGGATATCCTTCTCGCGCGCCGTCTCGAGATAGCAGCGCAGTTCGGGATCGTAGACATCGAAATATCTATTGATCAGCGACGATGAACTGAAGGTGATGCCTTTGGTAAAGGCGATTTCACCCCCGCAGGCCTCAACTTCGCCGCGTTCGGATTCGATTTTTCCCGTTATGTCGCTGCCGGCGTCTTCGTAGTCGGAGCCTTTCACGTAGACATGGGGGCGGATGGCGCGGATGGCCGTTTCTGCCGAGGGATGACGGTTGATGGCAACCGCGTCGACATAGCCGATGGCTGCGACCATTTCCGCACGCAACAGCTCGGGAAAGATTGGCCGCCCAGGCCCCTTGTTGACGTGCGCATCTTCGGTCAGAGTCACGACCAGGAAGTCTCCGTGCTGCCGGGCCTCTTCGAAATGGCGGACATGGCCCATATGGAGAAGGTCAAAAACGCCATGGCAGTGAACGACCCGCTGCCCCTTCTGGCGGACTGCTACGCAAAGTGCCGCCGCATCGTCCAGCGATGTTATCTTGTCGCGGGCCTTGGCGATTCCTGAATCGTCCTGGCGGGTCATGCTTTCTTCTCCTGCCCTGGATATTTGAACCGTTTAACCGCATCGTGAGCGGTACCGGTTACTTGCGCTTTCATGGAGCATCTCTTGTCCCCATGAGATTGAAAAACCCTATCTTTTTAGCACGACCGTTCTATCGACGCTACCATCGCTTCGAACTCGCGCCAGACGACGCCGGGGTCGTCATCCTCCCACACCCATTTCTGGAAAGGTCCGGCGAAGGGCAGGTTCTTGCCGATGTCATAGCCATACGCCGCAAGATGCCGTTTGGTGCTTTCCGGCGCGTCTTCGACGATGATCTTGAAGAACAGATAGCGGATGTCGGGGCTGTAATAGCAAAGGGCGGAGGGCCCATTCGATGTCAGAAGGTTCAGATATGCCAGCTCATAGACGGCAAAGCGCAATCCCAGGTGGAAAGCTGCGGAAGAAAACCAGGGAAAATCCTCCAAGACCTTTGGCGGCCCCTGAAACGCCGTCTGGGTATCGGGAACGAAAACGGGGCAGAATTTGTCTCTATCCAGGCTTTGGGCAAAACCAGCCCAGGTCTCCAGGTTGCTGTTGCGGATTTGGCTATAGCCGGCGTCGCGCAGCGTAATGACGATGGGCAGGAGGCCAGAGGGCACATGCATCTTCAGCCATTGCCGGGCCAGGGTTACGGCAGCGCCGTCGGCGCGCGGAAAGGCAACAGGTGGCTTTCGGACAAGGCCGGCCACCAGCTCTTGCGACATAGATGCAATGTTCATCTGCCCCAGCATTCCGGGGGGCGGAAAAACATGCTCGGCCTCGTGGTGAAGCCCTACCGCCTCGGCGGAACTGTCTGCCTGACGAAAGCCGGAAACCCTGGGAAAAAAGGCAAGCATGGGCAGCAGGATATTGCTCACGCGCCAACGGCGCTCCTCAGCGCCGAAATATGAGGAATCGGACTGGCAAGTGGTCGGATGGACCAACACGATAAAAACGTCATCGAGTCCGGACTGGGCGCGCGCCAACTCGGCGTTCATGAGAAATGTCATGAAATCGAAGCTGACCGGCATCTGCGCAAGGTCGTAAAAGGCGGTGAGGCGGCTCGTCGAACCGCTCCTTGGAGCTTTAGTTGCAAGCGGCATCGATCAACCCCGCCATGGCATGGAACTCGCTCTCGATCACTTCAAGCCCGGCACTCTCACATATCCGTTTCTGAAATAGACCTACGAAGGGATCGCCACAGTCCGGATCGTGCCCGAAACAAAGAAACCGCACGGCCGGGTTAAAGGAACAGATTGCCGAAGGCCCTCCCATGGGCATCAGATTGAGATAGGCCATCTCGTTGGCAGCAAAATGCAGGCCGGCCGTGATCGCCGCCTCGGAAAACCAGGAAAAGGCCTGCAGGCTAGGGGGCGGCCCCAGAAGCGCCGTACCGGTATCCGGAATGAAGAAAGGGGCATAAATGGATTTGTCCAGGCGCTCTGCGAAGGCGGCCCAGGTCTTGAGATTGTCGTCGCGGTCCAGACAGTCCGCATCGCGCAGGGTGATGGCAATCCACTTGCGCTCGGCTGGGCAATGACGCTCAAGCCACTGGCGGACATAGCGGCGGGCTTGCTCTGGGGCGGCAGGGAGCCGTACGCCATTTAGATTCTTCAGCAGGTTTCTGGACAGGGCAGGCACGTCGCACAAGCCGGTTTCCTTGCAGTCGGGGTAGACATGTGCAAGCCCCGTCATCATTCCTATCGCCTCGGTGTGCGACGCGGCAAACGTCACGTTGGAAACGGATGGAAAGAACGACAGAAGCTGCAAGAGATGGTTACTCATGCCCCTGCGCCAGGAGAACGCATCGACGGTATCGCCCTTCTCAGCGTCCGAAGCGTCACGCGCTTTGGCCTCATTCGGCGCCAAAATCACATGCAGGCTTTCCAGCCCGAGCCGGGCACGCTCGATTTCAGCACCCATGACGAGGCTGGCGAAGTCGATGCCAATCGGCAAAACGTTTAGGTCGAAGAGAACGTGCAGCCTGCGGTCCGCAAAGGGGGCTAGACGGAACGCCTGGGCCGATGAAATGGCGGCAATCGTTGGACGTCCTGTGTCCCCGTCGTTACGAAAGATCAGGGAATTGCACTGCCGCAAGTTGAAGGCCGTAAGGTCGACGGTAACCGGCTCGGGCGCAGGCTCCACCGTCGTCTGATCCAGGAACTCCTGAAGGCCGGGGTCTGCGCAGGCAATCCCCAACTTTCCTTCGTAAACCTGAACTTGAAGGCGAAACAGAGCCGGCGCATCCAGGTCCTCAGGCAGGCTTACCATTTCGTGGCGGACTGGAAGGCCGATAGCGTAGGACCATTGCTTGACGGGTGTTTGAACGATCAAAGTCTCGCCAGACAGCTCCACTTCGCCGCCATACTGGCGCACAACGTCAAGAACGACTACGCCGGGCAGTTCCTGGGTCATCGCCGCATTGCTCTAGAGCCTGTCGAGTATCAGTACACGGCCGTGACGACAGCCAATTTGGCGTCCTTGCAGGAACGAAAGGCGCGTTGGCTTTGCCGACAGAGCCATATCTATGCTCATCGCTTTTCTCGTATCATGCGGCCATATTCTCCACAAGCGCGGCTCGCGCGGTGATACTCAACAGACCCTAGATGAAATTGGAGTGGGGCGGCGGATGCAGCAAATCCCACAGCATTCGGTTGATCTGGTCGGGCCTGCAATGGGGCATGCAAACATGATCGAGATCGGGAATGGCCTGCACGTGCGCCTCGACTTTTGCACGGTTTTCATGGCTCCACAGCGTCCTAAAGTCCATGTCGTAGATCGAGCCATAGCGATAGTCGGGTTCGCCAACATGTGGGCCGCAACTATAGACGTCGCCATTGGAGACGATTTCCGTGATAAAAGGCAGAGCCAAACAACGCTTATAAGGCCGCTTCCAATCCGCTTCGACCATGCCAAAGCGCAGCGTGACTTGGAAAGAGTCGGTGGCGCAGTCCTCGACGCCCGCGAAGGCTTCGGGCGGCGGCACATCAAACTTCATCTGGGTAAGCGGCGAGAGTTCGTGAGGATTGAACTGCTTGACGGTGAAATAATCGGCTCCCGTTTCGCGCACCCGGCGGCACAAGGCGACGACATCCTCGGGGCTCTGCCCTGTGTAAATGAACTGAACGCCGATGGCTATTGGCAGGCCTTCAGACTTCTTAAAAGCCGCCGCTGCCGCTACGTTGTCCAGCACATGCTCGAAATCGGCCTCTTTGGTCTGGTGCACGCGGGCGTAATCGGCGGCGTTAACTCCATTGAGGCTGATCCGAATCCACTCCAGATGCGGCAGGATGCGGCGCATGACCGCGCCGCGCAGAGGAGTCGCATTGGTGTTGACGGCAAGGCTTAAACCCGCTTTTCCCGCATACTCGATAATCTCGGGCAGTTGTTTGTGCAGCAACGGCTCGCCCTCGCCCGAAAAGAACAGGGCCTTCGTTCCCAATTCGCGCACCTCATCGACCAGCCTGATCAGCCGTTCCGCATCGAGGTAGTCGTGGCGCTTGTGGACTTCATGGTAGTAGCAGAACAGGCAAGCGTGATTGCAGACGCTGACCGGACTTATCTGGATGAGAAGAGGATAGACGACCTTGCCTTCCCTAAAGCGTGCCAGCGCTTCGGGATGATAGTAAAGTTTCGTGCCATCAAGCCTGAATTTTTCCATGTAGCTATAATAAGTTAATCGTCATTCCAAGCCAAGGACACAGTTAACCGGCTGCCGGTGACGGATTCGACATGACGGGTATTCCATGAGCGGCATGGAATTGGGATTGTTGAGTGTTATCGCGTGAACTGGACTACCCTTGGCCAGACGCGAAATACCGGCAGCCTGCGCGTTCGAAGTCTTGGCGCGGCAGGATGCGCCAATAATCGAACAGCACCACATCCTTGCCCTGGTTTTTCAATTGCTTCGGGGTTAGGGATTTAAATTCCGGCCAGGCAACCAACACGGCCAGCAAGTCGGCTTGGGCGGCGCACTCGGCCATCGCGGGCACGTAGACGATGCCTTCTGAAATCTGCCGCTGGGCTTCTGGCATGGCCTGCGGGTCGTAGGCGACGACCGGCACTGAACGAGCGATCAGCAGGCGGGCCAGCTTCAGGCTGGGCGAGGCTTCGACGACGCTGGTTTCAGGCTTGTAGGATAGGCCGAGAAGGCCGATCGTTCCTCCTGCCGGCAGGTGCTTTTGCATTTTCTCGGCAAGATAGGCTAGGTAACTGTCGTTGATGTAGTCGGTCGTGGTGGCGATCGGCGCTTCGGTGCCGTTGTTGAGGGCCAGTTTCGAAAAGGCGATGTTGTCGCGCGGAAAGCAGGGGCCGCCGAAGCTGACCGCGCCTTTCAGGTATTTCTTGCCGATGCGGCTGTCCAGCCCCAAGGCGCCGGTAACGACGTCAACGTCGGCGCCGGGCAGATGGTCGCAAAGCCGGGCCAACTGGTTGGCAAAGGAGATGCGCAAGGTCACATAGCTGTTGAGCGAGATCTTTGACAACTCCGCATTGATGAAGTTCATGCGGGCGAAGGTCGGCGGTTTGTCGCAAGAGACGTTGTAAATGCTTTCCACAATGTCGCCGGCGTGGGGGTCCGACTGGCCGATCAGGATGAAGTCGGGGTTCAGCATGTCGTTGATCACGTTGCCAAGGGCGATGAATTCCGGGTTGTAGCACAGGCCGAAATCCTGGCCGCATTTCTTGCCCGATACCTTCTCAAGCAGCGGCTTTACGTGTTTTTCCGTGTCGCCAGGCATCACGGTGCTGGTCAGCGACACCAAGTGGTAACTGGATTTCTTGGCAATGGCCTTGGCGATTTGCTCGGCGGCGGCCAGCACGTAATCGATCACGAAGGTGCCGTCGGGTCCGGTGGGGGTCGGAACGATGATAAAGGATGCTTCAGTCTTGAGCGCCGCTTCTTCCACCGAGGTTGTCGCCGAAAGCCGCGATGCCCCGATGTCGATCTTTTCCTGAAGGCGCGGTTCGACCACTGGGGCTTTGCCCTGGTTGATGGCGTCCACGAAACCCTGGTTCAGGTCGGCGCCGACCACCTCGAATCCCTTGCTGGACAGGACGGCGGCCAAAGGTGCCCCAAGCTTGCCAAGGCCGATTACAGAAATTCGCATGCGTCCTTCTCCTTGTCGCTGGGTCTGCCCAGAGATTAAGCCCATTATGTTCGTCAAGTCTTAGCAGAAAAATGCTTCCATATTTGTTAAGGCTTGCGCGGCCCTGGAAGGTGCCGGCCCCTCGGGCTCCGGAAAGACAGCAAAATCCAATTCGGTCTTGACGATTATTTCTCTACCTTGCTCCCTGCTGGCGCGATGTGGGTGTAAGGCGGCATGCGCTTGCGCCCCTCGTCGACGGCGCTTAAGGATTCTACCGCTTTCATGCCGTCTTTGCAGCGTTTGGTCAGGTGCTGGTATTCCTGGGTGCCCTGGGTTTTGCGCGTGATTCGTTCCGGTGAAATGTCGCCCACGATGCGGGCCGGAATGCCGGTGACCAGGGTGCGCGGCGGCACCTTGAAATCGGCCTTGATGAAGGATTGCGCGCCCACCATCGCCTCGCTGCCGATTTCGGCCCGGTCCATCACCACGGCGCCGATGCCAACCATGGCGTTTTTGCGCACGAAGCAGCAATGCAGCACCGCGCTGTGGCCGATATGGCTGTTTTCTTCCAGCAGCGTATCCCATCCTGGGTCGGTATGAATGACGACATTGTCCTGGATATTGCAGCCCTTCTCGACGATCAGGCGTCCGAAGTCGCCGCGCAGGCAGGCGCAGGGGCCGATATAGCAGTCGGGTCCGATGATGACGTCGCCGATCAGGACGGCGCTGGGATGGACGAAACTGCTGGGATCGATGACGGGCGTGATCCCGTCCAATGCATAAACCAAGGGCATTGCGGCCTCTCTCAACCTAAGGGAAGTAAAAGAACAGATGTTTACATTTACTGGTGGATGAATGGATGCGCAAGTTTTGTCGATTATCTAAAAAAAATGCTTTCCGGGCAACCTTCGGGATGGTGCAATTATCATAAGTAAAACGCGCATAGGTGGAGCGCATCTTGAGGGATGGGAATATGCGCCACTTCGTCAAAGCATCGATACTCGGCTTACTAGCTCTGTATCCGTCTAAAGCCTTTTGTGCTTGTCCAGGACCAGAGTTAATCGCCTCATATGTCACTGAATTCGAGGCGGCAAAAACAAGCCAGGGGTTTGGCAAGGATATTTCCCTTGCCGAGGCCCAATGCGCCAAGTCAAAACTTGCCCAAGCGCTGACGCCCATCCTGGGAGCGCCGGTCGGCTACAAGGCGGTTTTCACCAATCCGGATGCGCAGAAACGTTTCGGTGTCCCGGGGCCGGCCTGGGGGGTGATGTATGGCCGTTGGATGTTCAATAGTAACGCCAAGCTGCCCAAGGGCCTTGGCGCTTTGCAACGCTACGAATCGGATTTTATCGTAATCGTCAAAGATGCGGGCTTGGCCGAAGCCCGCTCACCCCTCCAGGCGCTCCAACACATTAGCGCGTTGACGCCTTTTGTTGAACTGCCCGACATGATGCTGGACGGCAAGATCACCGGTCCCGAACTGATCGCCACCAACTCGGCTTTCCGGGGCGGCGTGTTGGGCGCGCCGATTCAGGTGGTTGCCAAGCCAGAATTGTTGCAGGCCTTGGCAGAGATGGAGATCGTGGTCACCAACGAAACCACCGGCCAGGAAATCGGCCGCGAAAGAGGCCGCGTTTTGATGGATCAGCCGATCAAGGCCGCCATGTGGCTGGCCAAGGCCTTGAAGAAGGACGGCATCAGGCTGAAGCCGGGCGACATGCTCAGCCTGGGTGGCTTCCTGGCCTCGAAGCCCATTCTGCCGGGCTCCGCGGTATCGGTGCAGTACAAGGGATTGCCGGGCGATCCCAAGGTCCTGCTGGCCTTTGAATAAGGCGGCCAATTCCAGGCTTTGACATCCAAATCGGTAAAACGGTATTGTAAGGCCGAATTAACCGAGGGGAGCCCGCGCATGTCCGAATCAACCGTCGCCCTGACCGTTGGCGAAGGCGTGGCGACGATCACGCTCAACCGGCCCGACAAGCTGAACAGTTTTACCGAAGTCATGCATGGCGAACTGCTGTCTATCGTCAGCAACGTGGCGGCCGACGCGGGTGTTCGCTGCGTTTTGTTGACGGGTGCGGGGCGCGGATTCTGCGCTGGGCAGGATTTAAGCGATCCAGTGATGCGCACTGGCCCGGATGCCGTCGATATGGGCGAAACCATCGAGCGTCTTTACAACCGCTTGATCAGGGCCGTGCGCTCGATCCAAGCGCCGGTGGTCTGCGCGGTGAACGGCGTCGCCGCCGGGGCGGGGGCCAATCTGGCTCTGTCTTGCGATATCGTCCTGGCGGCGCGCGGCGCCAGCTTCATCCAGGCCTTTTCGAAGATCGGGTTGGTGCCGGATTCCGGTGGCACTTGGTTCCTGCCGCGTCTGGTGGGACCCGCCAGGGCCATGGCGCTTTCCCTGTTGGGCGAGAAGATTTCCGCCGAGCAGGCCCAGCAATGGGGCATGATCTGGAAAGTAGTGGATGACGCCTTGCTGATGGACGAAGCGACGGCGCTGGCCAAGCATCTGGCCAGCCAGCCCACCAAGGCCTTGGGCTTGATCAAGCAGGCGCTGAACGCCAGTTGGTCGAACACGCTGGATCAGCAGCTTGATCTGGAACGCGATCTTCAGCGTACGGCTTCGCAAAGTCCCGATTACGCCGAGGGCGTGGCCGCCTTTCTGGCCAAGCGCCCAGCCCAATTTTCTGGAAAGTAGGAGATAAACATCATGCGTGACGCCTTCATCTGCGACGCGGTTCGCACCCCCATTGGGCGCCATGCCGGGGCGCTGTCGCCGGTTCGCACCGACGATCTGGCGGCCATTCCCGTCAAAGCCCTGATGGAGCGCAACGGCGGCGTCGATTGGACGAAGCTGGACGAATTGCTGTTGGGCTGCGCCAACCAGGCGGGCGAAGACAACCGCAACGTGGCGCGCATGGCGGTGCTGCTGTCGGGCCTGCCCGATACGGTGGCCGGGGCCACCATCAACCGCCTGTGCGGTTCGGGCATGGATGCGGTGGGGACGGCGGCCAGGGCCATTCGGTTAGGCGAAATCGACATCGCGATTGCAGGCGGCGTCGAAAGCATGAGCCGCGCCCCTTTCGTCATTCCAAAATCGGACAGTGCTTGGTCGAGGGATGCGGCTATCTACGACACCACCATCGGCTGGCGTTTCGTGAACCCCATCATCAAGGCGCAGTACGGCATCGATTCCATGCCCGAGACCGCCGAGAACGTGGCCGAGGAATGGAAGATTTCCCGCGAGGATCAGGACGCTTTCGCGATTCGCAGCCAGCAAAAGGCGGGTGCTGCGATGGCAAGCGGGCGCTTCAAACATGAAATCGCGCCGGTGGTCATCAAGGGCCGCAAGGGCGACACGGTGATTGATGCCGACGAGCATCCGCGCCCCGACACCACGGCCGAGCAATTGGCCAAGTTGAAGGCGCCATTTCGCCAAGGTGGATCGGTGACGGCGGGCAATGCTTCGGGCGTGAACGACGGTGCTGCGGCCTTGATCGTCGCCAGCGAGGCGGCGGTGAAGGCTTATGGCCTTACTCCCAAGGCGCGCATCCTGGGTATGGCGACGGCAGGCGTTGCGCCCCGCGTCATGGGCATCGGCCCGGTGCCCGCCACCAGAAAGTTGCTGGAGCGACTGAAGCTGGACATGTCGAAAATCGACGTGATCGAGTTGAACGAGGCTTTCGCTGCGCAGGGCTTGGCTTGCCAGCGCGAATTGGGCATTGCCGATGACGACCCGCGCGTGAATCCCAATGGCGGCGCGATCGCACTTGGCCATCCTTTGGGCATGACCGGAGCGCGCCTTGTCGGCACGGCGGCTTGGGAATTGCAGATTTCCGGCAAAAGGTTGGCCCTGTGCACGATGTGCATCGGCGTCGGCCAGGGAATCTCGATGGCGATTGAAAGAGTCTAAACGCGCACGGCCATTCTTTTGGCGCCCCAATCGCCGGGCCTTTCTTGGAAGCGCCCGGCGATTTTGTGCCCGCAGAATTTGCACTTGGCGTCCCTGTTCAGGTTCCAGTCTCCCAGCACGAACCAGTCGCGCTCGATCAGCAACTGGCCGCAGGACGGGCACCATGTGCTGCCGCCCTTCGGGTCGTGGACGTTTCCGGTGTAGACGTAATGCAGCCCTTCGCCAAGGGCGATATTGCGGGCGCGCGTCAGCGTCGCCGCCGGTGTATTGGGCAGTTCGGTCATTTTCCAATCGGGATGGAAGGCGGTGAAATGCAGCGGCACGTCGGGTCCAAGATCCTTGGCGATCCAGCCCGCCAGCGCCTTCAATTCCTCGTCGCCATCATTCTGGCCTGGAATGAGAAGCGTGGTGATTTCCACCCAGACTCCGCTTTCTCGCAACAGCCATGTCAGCGTGTCTTTTACCGGCTGCAAATGGCCGTTGCATAGGCGGTGATAGAAATCCTCGGAGAAAGCCTTCAAATCGACATTAGCCGCGTCGATATGTTCGAAGAAATCTGGCCGCGCCTGGGCGGTGATATAGCCCGCCGTCACGGCCACCGTCTTGATGCCCAACTCATGGCAAGCCTTGGCGGTATCGACGGCATATTCCAAGAAGATGACGGGATCGTTGTAGGTAAAGGCGACGGACGAACATCCGCTGTCCCTGGCGGCTTGCGCAATTCGTTCCGGGCTGGCTCGGCTGGTCAGGCGGTCGAATTCCTTGGCCTTTGAAATGTCCCAATTCTGGCAGAATTTGCAGGTTAAGTTGCAGCCAGCCGTGCCAAAGGACAGGATGGGGGTTCCAGGCAAGAAGTGATTGAGCGGCTTTTTTTCGATGGGGTCGATGCAAAAGCCCGATGAGCGGCCATAAGTGGTAAGAACCATGCCGCTTTCATCGGCGGCTCGTACAAAGCACACGCCGCGCTGCCCGGGCTTTAACGCACAGGCCCTGGGGCAGAGGTCACAACGAACGCGGCCATCGTCAAGTCGGGTCCAATGGCGGGCTGGAACCGTATCCGACGCTAAAGTTTCCATAGGTTAATTTTAACGAAGTTTGACTGCACTGTCATTAACCGGTGATTGAAGAATTCCAATTTGAGGAGAATAATGGGCACAGATTGGAAGGTGCGCCATGATCGAGGTGCGGAAGCCTGCCGTGGCAGGGACGTTTTACCCAGATGATGCGGCTGAGTTGAAAGCCGCCGTGTGCGGCTATCTGGAGGGCGCCGCAGCGCTAGGCCAGGATGTTCCCAAGGCGCTGATCGCCCCGCATGCGGGCTATATTTATTCAGGTCCGGTCGCCGCCAGCGCCTATGCGCAGCTGCGTCCATTGAAAGGCAAGATTTCCCGCGTCGTGCTGATCGGGCCGTCGCATCGCGTCGGCTTCAGGGGATTGGCCCTGTGCACCGCATCGGCCTATGCCATTCCAGGCAAGACCATTGCGCTTGATCTGGAGACCGAGGCGCGGCTGGCCAGTCTGCCGGGTGTCGGCATGTTGGACAGCGCCCACGCTTCGGAGCACAGTTTGGAAGTGCATCTGCCCTTCCTGGTCGAGGCGCTGGGCGATTTCCGTCTTGTTCCCATCGTGGCCGGACAGGCCGACCGGACCATCGTGGCGGATGTGCTGGAAGCTGCCTGGGGTGGGCTGGAAACTTTGATCGTGGTCAGCACCGACCTGTCGCATTTTCATGACTATGACGAGGCGCGGGGAATAGATCGCAAAACGGTCGATGCCATCGAACAGCTTAACGCCGATTTCATGGATGGCAATCATGCCTGCGGCGCCGTTCCGGTGGCGGGACTTTTGGAACTGGCCAAGCGCAAATCGCTGGCCGTCAAAACGCTGGACGTGCGCAATTCCGGTGATACGGCGGGGCCGCATGACCGCGTCGTGGGCTATGGCGCCTGGGCTTTCTATGAAGGGGGTGCGCATGCTTGAGGCATTGGGGCCGGTCCTGATTGATCTGGCCAAAAGGTCGATCGAACAGGGACTGAACGAGGGGCGCTTCAAGGACATTGATCTTGCGGGGCTGCCGCACGAACTGGAACAGCCGGGGGCCGTCTTCGTGACCTTGAAGAAATCCGGCGACTTGCGCGGCTGCATCGGCTCGCCCATGGCTTGGCGTCCTTTGGGCCAGGATGTGGTCGAGAACGCCTATAAGGCGGCATTCGAAGATCCCAGATTCCCGCCCCTGACCAAGGCGGAGTGGGGCGTGGTCAATCTGTCGGTGTCGATCCTGACGCCGCCTGTCCGCATGGATATCGAGAACGAGGCTGATCTGCTAACTCAACTGCGCCCTGGGGTGGACGGGTTGATCATCGAGGATGCGGGACGGCGCGCCCTGTTCTTGCCTGCGGTGTGGGAAGCGCTGCCCGATCCCAAATCATTTTTGGCGCATTTGAAGGTGAAGGCTGGCTTGCCTTCAACGCATTGGTCGCCCGGCTTCAAAGCCAGCCGCTTCGAAGCCGTTGAAGTGGATGCGGATTGAAAATGATGATGCGTTTTCTGTTGGCTTTTTGCCTCTTCGCTTCGCTATCGTCGGCGGTCTTGGCCGAACCTTTCGAGTTTTCTTCCCGCACCTATGCCGGGTTTGGGCAATTGCTGCGCCAAGAAACGTCGGGCGAGGTTTCCATCAAGGCCATTCTTGATGTGCCCCCCGGCACAGGGCCGCACCCCGTCTTGGTGGTGGCGCATAGCTGCGCCGGCTTGAACGCCAGCGGTCACGGCGAGAAACTGATCAGGGATGCCGCCCGCGAGGCGGGCTTTGCGACGCTGCTTTACGACAGTTTTGATCCCAGGAACTGGCAAAATGTTTGTACTGGATCGGCGGGTCCGGCGGGAACCCCGTCAGTGATCGCCGACGCCTTTGCCGCCCTTGATGCCTTGTCAGCGGATGGCCGCTTTCGCAAGGAAGGCATCTTCATCGCGGGCGCTTCGATGGGCGGCATGACGTCCTGGTTTTCCGCTCTGGAACCCTTGCGCAATCGTTTGGTCAAAAGTAATGCCCGGTATGCTGGACATAGCGCCTTTTATCCGTCGGGCGATCATGGCTTTATCGCCGACAAAGTCTTTGCGGGCGGCGACGTGCTGGTGATGTTTGGTCAAGACGATGATTGGACGCCGCCCAAGCGCGTACGCTTGATGATGGAGCGCCAAAAGTCCTATTCCAAGGTCGAGACGCCGGAAATTCGCTTTGTCGACTATGAGGGGGCGCGCCATGGCTGGTTGAACGTTGATATCCGCAATGCCAAGAATCTGCCGATGGCCTCGACGCGCCTGAATTGCCCGATCATCTATTATCAACTGAGCGATACCGTTCATTTGCTCTGGGTCGATGGGCGTGAAATGGAGGCGCCCATCGCAGCACTTGGCAAACATCTGTCCGGTTGCGCGGTGCCGGGCGTCACCATCGAAGGCAATATGGCGGTAACGGCCAAATCGCTGGCCGAGATGACGTCCTTCATGAAGCGGGTTCTCGGCAAATAGCATGTACGAGGATCCGGAAGGCTTCGATTACGACTATCCCTTATGGCGTCCTCCTTCCGAGGGCGACAATCTGATCATCCAGGCCACGCTGGGATGCAGTTGGAACCGTTGCCGATTTTGCTCGATGTACAGGTCGAAGCGCTTCATGCCGCGCCCGCTTGCGCAAGTGTTCGCCGATATCGACAACTGGGGACGAAGCTGGCCAGACGCCAGACGGGTGTTTCTGGCCGATGGCGACGCCATGTGCCTGCCCACCGATCATCTGCTGGAGATACTTGAAAAATTGGCGGCTAGCTTTCCCGATCTCAATCGCGTCTCCTGCTACGCGCTTCCTGCCAATCTGCTTAGAAAATCAGTTCAGGAACTGGCCGTCTTGAAGGCGGCAAAATTGTCGTTGGTTTATGTGGGAATTGAAAGCGGATCGCCCAATATCCTGAAGCGGATCGCCAAGGGAGTCACTCAGCGTCAAATGATCGAGGCGCTGAAAAAGCCTGGTCTGGCGGGCATTAAGGTGTCGGCCACGGTGGTTTTGGGGGTGGGCGGTCAAGCCTTGTGGCAGGACCATATCGATGGCACCATCGATGTCGTGAATGCGGCGCCGCCGGAATTTTTGTCTACCTTGCAATTGGGCGTCGCTTCGGAAGTGACGCAAGATTTCGCCAAGGCCTATCCGGAGGGGTTTGAATTTCAAGATGATCTGGGCATGTTGGCCGAACAGGAGCGTCTGATCGCAGGGCTTGATCCGTCCCGCCCCATCATCTTCCGCTCCAATCACGCATCAAACGCCCTGGCCCTAGCGGGAAATTTGCCCAAGGACAAAGAGAAACTGTTGGCCGTGCTTTCTCAGGCTCGCGAGGGTTTGCGCCCCCTAAGGGCGCGGTTCTTAAGAGGGCTGTAGAAGCGTTTTTATACGAAGCGCGTTTCCTGTCCGCAGGTGTCGCATTTGATCCTCGTGGCGCTTTGCTTCAGCGTGTATTTGCCGCAAGCCTTGCAAGGTTGTTTTTCATATCCCTTGGCATGGGCCTGAGCCGACTGATTGGCCAAGAATGAGTCAAGCCGTCGCAGAGCCAGACTTTCCATGTCCTTGCGGCTGGATTTTCCTGGGCAAATGATCGAAATCTCGGTCAGGGTCTGGGTGTCCGTGGCGGTCACCTTGACCATGTTGCCCATGCGTGTGAACTCGAACAGCACTTCCCGCATGGCCATGTTTGCGCCCACGGCTAGAACTCTTCTTCGTCCAGTCCCATCACGGCATCCTTGCCCGCCATCGCTGCCGTCTTCAAGGCGTGAGCTTGCGTCAGATATTGTTCGGCAAAGAAGCGCGCCGTCATCGCCTTGGCTTTGATAAATGAGGGGCTGCCGTCTTTGCCCGCCTCGGCAGCCAGAACGCCGCGGGCCAACAGCCAGCCGCCCGCCACGATGCCCCACAGATTGAGATAGGCAAACGACCCGGCTGCCGTAGCGACGGGATCGCTGGCATAGGTTTCCGCCACCCAGTCAGTGGCCGCCGACAAGGCTTCAAGGGCCATGGCCAGATGCCCGCGCAACAGATGGCATGTTTCGCTTTTGCTGGCCTCCAGTTCGGCTTCCGTGGCCCACATGCGCGTGATCATGGCCCTGGCCGCCGCCCCCTTATCGCGTCCCACCTTGCGACCCACAAGGTCGTTGGCCTGGATGCCGTTGGTGCCTTCGTAGATGGCGGTGATTCTGGCGTCGCGCAGATATTGCGCCGCTCCCGCTTCTTCGATGAATCCCATGCCGCCATGCACCTGCACGCCCTGATTGGCGACGTAAATGCCGGTTTCCGAGCACCAGCCCTTGACCACCGGAATCATCAGATCGACCACGCGCTGCCATTCCTGGCGCTCGACCTCGTTATTGAGGTGGTGGGCGCGGTCGATGGCCCCTGCGGCATAATAGGCCAGCGCCCTGGCGGCTTCAGTGCGGCTGCGCATATCCATCAGCATGCGCCGCACATCGGCATGCGCGATGATGGTGGCCCCCGGTTTGGCGTTCGCGCCCAGCGGCCTGCTTTGCACGCGCAGGCGGGCATAGTCGACGGCGTGCTGATAGGCCCGCTCAGCGATGGCGACACCTTCCAGGCCAACGGCAAGACGGGCGTTGTTCATCATGGTGAACATGTATTCCAGGCCGCGATTTTCCTCGCCGACCAGGAAACCCACAGCGCCATCGTGATCGCCGAAGGACATGACGCAGGTGGGGCTGGCATGAATGCCCAGCTTATGTTCCAGCGAGACGCATCTGGCGTCGTTGCGCACACCCGGCGTCCCATCGTTCTTGGGCAGGAATTTGGGAACGATGAAAAGCGAGATGCCCTTGACCCCCAAAGGGGCGTCGGGCAGGCGGGCCAGCACGAAATGGACGATGTTCTCGGCCATTTCATGATCGCCATAGGTAATGAAGATCTTCTGCCCAAAGATGCGGTAGCTGCCATCGCCACTTTTTACCGCCTTGGCGCGCACCTGCGACAGGTCGGACCCGGCCTGCGGCTCGGTCAAATTCATGGTGCCGGTCCATTGGCCCGAGATCAAGTTGGGCAGATAGATGTCCTTCTGCTCCTTCGATCCGTGGGCGGCCAGCAGTTCGACCGTTCCCTTGGTCAGCATGGGGCACAGGCCGAAGGCCATGTTTGCCGAATCGGTCACTTCCTGCACGGCAATGGCGACCAGCCACGGCAAGCCCTGTCCGCCATAATCCGGATCGAAGGGCAAGGTGCACCAGCCGCCGTCGCGATACTGGTCCCAGGCCTCTTTCCAGCCGGTAGGCGTGCGCACAATGCCATTCTCCAGGTGCGATCCTTCCCGGTCTCCCACCTTGTTCAGGGGATCGAGAACGCCGCTGGCCAACCGTCCGGCCTCGGTCAGCACCGCGCTGACTAGATCGGGGGTGGCTTCGGCGAAGGCGGGCAGGGCGGCGATTTCGGGCAATCCGGCCAGTTCGTTCATGACGAACAGCATTTCATCGACGGGAGCGCGGTAGGCCATGATTTCTTATTCCTTATTTCCTGGTACGTTTGTCAAAACTGTATCAGGTGGTTTTCGCCCCTTCAATCGCGGACATAGCGGATTTCAGAACCGTCTCGGGCGGTGAAGCGCGCTTCGCTCAGCACGCCTTTGGCATCATACCATAGGGTTCGATTCAACTTGCCGGTCAGTGTGAAATATCCGTCTTGCTGGCTGGCGACGATCTCAAGCTGTTTGCCGTCCACGGTATCGACCAGCCTGTCCGCCTTGGTCGTTTGGGGATTCCACAGGCTGGCGGGCATATTCGCCTTTTCAAGGCGGTCGGCCTTTCCATTCAGAGTGACCAGCAAATCTTGCCCTTCCGCCTTGATCGCCAATTCAAGTTTCTTGCCGTCGTCGTTGGTGTTGGACGTCAGAGCCGTCAGACGGCCATGGCTCCAGCTTTCAACGGCGTCATGCTCGAAACGATAAAAGGGAATGCCTAGCAGAACGTACAGAATCCGCGTTTGCACGCGCACGATCTGCGCATCTCCGCTGGTCTCGAACCTGTAGAGGATGCGTCCGATAGACGTGCCATTGCGCATGACCGTGAAAGCCAGTTGGCCGCTATCCGGCGTTCCCGGCATGGTGGCCTGGGCGGGTAGGGCGCAGAACAAGATAAAAGCAAACAGAAGATTCCTCATCCCACCACCTTGCCGGGATTGAGCAGATTCGATGGATCAAGGGCGGCCTTCATGCGGCGCATCAGATTGCGCTCGACCTCGCTTTTATAGCGCGTCATGTCGGGCAGCTTCAAAAGTCCAACGCCATGTTCGGCCGAGAAGCTGCCATTCAGGGCCTGCACGATATCGTGAACGATTGCGGCCAGTCTGTCGCGGTTGGCCAAATATGTTTGCTTGTCCATACCCTCGGGCTGGCTAAGATTGTAATGCAGATTGCCGTCGCCAACATGGCCGAAAGGGCAGGGGCGGATGCCGGGCAGGGCCGATTCGACGGCTTTGGCGGCACGCTCAAGAAATTCGGGGATGGAGGAGACGGGCACGGAAATATCATGCTTCAGGCTGCCGCCCTCGTGCTTTTGCGCTTCGGGGATGGATTCGCGCAGCTTCCAAAGTTGCTCGCGCTGGGCAAGGGTCGCCGCCACGACGCCGTCCGACACCAGACCGGCGCCGATGGCTTCGGCCAGTTCGGTCTCCATCAACTCCTCGAACTCTGCATCGGCGCGCGAGGTTGAAATTTCGGCCAGCACATACCAGGGATGCGCCTCGCTTAATGGATCGCGTGCGCCGGGTATGTGCCTTGTCACGAAATCCAGGCTTCGTCTGGCCATCAGCTCGAAGCCCGTTACCTGTTCCCCCGTGGCTTCCTGCAGGCGGGCCAGAAGCGTCAGCGCGTTGCGGGGCGAATCCAATCCCAGAAAGGCGGTTACGATTTCCCTGGGCTTGGCGTATAGAGCCAGCGTGGCTGCGGTAATGATGCCCAGCGTTCCTTCCGATCCAAGAAAAAGCTGTTTCAGATCGTAGCCTGTATTGTCCTTGCGAAGGCTTTTCAGCCCGTCCCAGACTTGCCCGTCGGCCAGCACCACTTCCAGGCCCAGCACGAAACGCTTGGCATTGCCGTAACGCAGCACCGCCGTGCCGCCGGCATTGGTCGACAGGTTGCCGCCGATCTGGCACGACCCCTCCGACGCCATGCTCAAGGGAAAAAGCAGACCTGCCCCGTCGGCGGCCATTTGCACCTGGGCCAGCGAGCATCCCGCTTCCACGGTCAGGGCTTTGTTGTCGGTATCGACGCCGCGGATGCGATTCATTCGGCCAAGCGACAAGATGATCTGGTCTGGTCTTGAAACGGCGCCGCCAACCAATCCTGTATTGCCGCCCTGGGGAACAAGGCTGACGCCCGCTTGGGCGCAGGCTTTGACGGTGGCCGCCACTTCCTGGCTGGTCGCCGGGCGGGCCACGGCCAGGGCGCGGCTAACGTATGAGCCGCGTTCCTCGTGCAGATAGGCCGCCATCTTTGCCGGGTCGGCCAGTACATGGCCATCCCCCAGGATTTCGCTTAGGCGGGAAATTAGGTTGGTCGAGTTCATGCCGCTATGATCGGACGCCATGGGGCTGCGATCAAGCCTGTTCCAAGGCGCGGGCCAGGGCGGCAAAGCCCGCAAAGCCGATTTCTTCCGCCCGGGCCGTGGGGACGATGCCCGCCTTGGCCAGCAACTCTTCGGCATTGCCCAGACTTTTCAGGCTGGAACGCAACATCTTTCGCCGCTGGCCAAAGGCGCTGGCCGTCACGCGCTCGAACAGGGCGAATTTTGCCGGTTCCGTGGTTGCTTTCGGGGTCAGGCGCACGACGCTGGAAGCCACCTTGGGGGGGGGCGTGAAGGCGGCCCCAGGCAAGTCGAACAGCTTTTTGACCTCGCACTGCCACTGGGCCAGGACGGAAAGCCGTCCATAGGCAGAGCTGCGCACCGGTGCCACCAAACGGTCGGCGACTTCCTTTTGAAACATCAAGGTCAGGCTTTCAAAGTCGTGAATCCGCTTCAGCCAGCCGACCAGCAACGGCGTTCCCACATTGTAGGGCAGATTGGCGACCACGCGCCTGGGGGCGTTGCCCAGTTCAGCGGTTTCGATTTTCGTGGCGTCTCCCTCGATCACCCGCAGGCGCCCTTCGTAGGCGGCTTCGATCTCGGCCAAGGCGTCCAGGCATCGCTTGTCCTTTTCAATGGCGATAACCTGGGCTGCGCCGTTCTCAAGCAAAGCGCGGGTCAAGCCGCCGGGTCCAGGCCCCACTTCGATTGTGGTGCCTTGCGTCAAATCGCCAGCCATGCGTGCGATTTTGTTGGTGATGTTCAGATCGAACAGGAAATGCTGGCCCAGCGATTTCTGGGCCAATAGTCCATGTTTCTCCACGACCTCCTTAAGCGGCGGCAGCATGGGCATTCGCCATCTGGGCCGCCAGTTTCAGGGCGGCCATCAAACTTTGGGGATCGGCCTTTCCCGTTCCCGCCAGCTTAAGCGCCGTTCCATGATCTGGCGAGGTGCGGATGAAGGGAAGCCCCAGCGTTGCGTTGACGCCTTCCCAAAAGCCAAGCATCTTGACCGGAATCAACGCCTGATCGTGATACATGCACATAACAGCGTCGTAGTCTGCCCTGGCTTCGGCATGAAACAGCGTGTCTGCGGGCAGGGGGCCGAAGGCATTGATTCCTTCGCGGCGCAATGCCTCTATGGCAGGGAGAATGATGTCGATTTCTTCGCGCCCTAAAACGCCATCCTCGCCGGCATGTGGATTGAGACCAGCCACGGCAATCCGGGGTTCTGGCAAGGAGAAATAGCGCTTCAAGGCGTTTGACAGGACGCGCCCTTGGCGCAAGATCGCGTCTTGGGTCAGGCGCGCAGGTACTTCTTTGAGAGGGATGTGGATCGTAACGGGGACGACGCGCAAACCGTTTGCCGTCAGCATCATCACGGGCTGCGCCCCGCCCGCCAGTTCGCCCAGAAACTCGGTATGGCCTGGATGCGCGAAACCCGCGGCCTTCAGGACCGCCTTATGGATGGGATTGGTGACCAGAGCGGCGGCCTGGCCTGCCACGACCATTTCGACGGCTCTTGTTATGGATTCGACGACGGCTTTTGCGTTCTCGGCGTCCGGAATTCCTGGTCTAGCTTCAACGCGTAAGCCAAGCGGGACAACTGGCAAGGCATGGTCGAAGCAGTCCTGGGCGTCTTTTGGCGCTTGCACGATCTGAATAGGAACCTGCCAGCCCAAGGCGTTTGCGATGGATTGCAGACGATTGGGATCATCAATGGCGAAGAATGGGGAAAGCCCCTCGCCACGGCGCATCCAGGCTTTCATCGCGATTTCGCCGCCGATGCCGGAAGGTTCGCCCATTGACAGCGCCAAGGGCGCGCCAATCATGGATTATATCCGGACATCGACAATGGCCGTGCGCCTCAGATCGCGCAACAGGCGCCTAGCTTGAATGTCCATCCGTTCCATTTCAAGGCGCCCTACGATCTCCTCGCGGGTAGGCAGTCCTGTTTCATCCTTGCGCGAACAGACCATCAGCACGGCTACGCCGCCCCCTACCTTCTGCGGCGCTGTCACTTTCCCTGCGGGGAGATCTGCCAATGCCGATTGCAAATTGCTTGGCAGTGCCCCTACTTTGATTTTGCCAAGTCTAGGATTGGATGGCGAGCCGATTTCCTTGGATAGTTTTGCGATGTCATCGCAACTTTCAGCGGCACTGGCAGCCGTTTGCACAAGCTCGGTCTGGGCGCGGACTTCATCAGGACGGGCATTCTGAGCAAGGGGAAGAAACAGCTGCGCTAGTTCAAGGACCGAGTTGCTTCTGTCTTGCGCCGCCCCGCTTCTGCGTTCGCGCAGATAGAAGATATGGTAACCGGTCAAGGTGCGAATGGGATTGCTGACTTGCTGCGGTTGCAGGCTTTTGACGATGGTTTCGATATCTGCTGGCAATTGGCCTTCATAGATCCATCCGATATCTCCACCAGTGGCGGCGCTTGCCGTTTGCGAGAATTGACGAGCCAGTGACGGAAATGGGGCGCCTTGTCTTGCCTGTTGAACGATGCGCTCGGCAAGTGTGTGGATTTCACCTTCTTGAGACGGATTGTCTGTGCCCAAGAAAATCTCGGCCAAAAGATATTGCGGGCGGTTCATATTCGATTTTGCCAGTGACAACTGCGCGTCGACTTCGGCGTCCAGGATTTTGATCGCACTGGCGTATTGCATACGTAGCAGCTTGACCCATGTGATTTCCGTTTTGATTTGGGTCAGAAGGCTGTTGAAGTCTATGCCATCTCTTCTGGTGGCGATCTCAAGGCCGCCAGATGGCAGGTTGTTCTGGGCTTCAATGTTTCTGATTGTCTTCTGAATTTCAGATTCAGTGGCTGCAATGCCCTGACGAGCGGCTTCCTGAAGCTGCAGCTTTTCTTCGATCAATTTGCGAAGGACCTGGGGAACCAGACGGCGGCGCACATCGGGGCTGTTTTCCAGGCGGGAATTGATGATGGCCAGCTTCATGCGTTCTTCAAGGTCTCGCATGGAGACGATGTCGTCGTTGACCACGGCGGCAATGCGCTCATTCTCTTGTGCACTGGCGCTTGACGCGGCCATTGCGCCTAGCAGAGGCAGCGAGACCGTCAGAAGGAACGTCAACATTCTCCAGCAAGTCATGATGTCGTGCCTGTGTCCATGAGAGGGGCCGGTTTATTCGGCACTGGCTTGGAACTCGCCAAGCGTCTTCAAGGTGAAGCGGAAGAGAATATACTGCCCGCCGACGTAATCGCGGTCATAGGTGAACTTGTGCATATAATTGGCCGACAAAGCGAAGCACTCATCCTCATAGACCAATTGCGTATTGTAGGAAAGCGGTTCGATGTCGTTGCCAAGATTGTACACTGTTCCGGCATTGGCGGACCAGTAACGTGTCAGCTTCGAGGATAAGGTCATATTCACCTGTTCGCGATCCGGGTAGCCGGTGACGCTGTTCTTGTCGACGAACACGTAATTCGCACTAAGGTTCAAGGCTTTTGGGCCTGCCTGAAAACCGACCTCGCTTCGTCTGGCTGCCAGTGAGTCCTTGTCTAATCGGAAGCGGTAGAGCATCTTGAAATTGCCCATCGGGCTGACGTCAAAACGCCCTACATAGTCCGACAGATTGTCTTGCAAGCCAGAGTCTCTTGCATGTGTTTCGTCGACATGGGCGCGATAGCTCTGGCCCAACAAGGCTGTCATGGCGCCCGGCCGCTTGCCAAAGACGCTCCATTTGACGCCATAGGCAACGCGAGGACCGCCTTCCACGCGATCAAGTCCGGTAAATCGCTGGGGAAGGAAGATGTTGGTGTCGTCATACTCGAAATCGAGGCTGTCCTCATTGGGAATACGCGCAGGATTCATGCCGTTGGGGCTGACCGTGCCCACGACGATCGGCTCCACCACGTCGGTAAAGCGTTCGCCATTGCGCACGAAAGGATAACGCCAATCCAGGGACAGCTGAGGAACGACGCGTCCGCTGAAACCGTTTTCTTCGCGGTTGTGAAGTTGGTAATCGGAAATGTGATAGCCGTCGCCGCGCAATTCCGCCGTCAACTTGTATTTGTCGCCTGCGGGAGCCGTATAGGGCAGGTTCCATGCCAGCCGCGAGGACATTCGCCGGGTGTCCGTTCCCTCGCCCCGGTAGATGTCGAGCATTCCAGCATCGAGGCTCCAATACTGGCCTTGCGATCCAGGCTCGCCCACGCGCCTTAGTTCGGCTACCGGCAGCACGACGGGAGCTTTGCCCGGATCATCGCTTTTCGACAATCCTTGATACAGATAGGACTCCATCCTGGCGTAATTGCGGCCAGAGAAACCCTCGACATAGGGGTGCGTTTCCAACCAGCGGTCAGATCCTCTGAATCCATAGCGGCGCAGATAGGTGTCGTCGCTGGCACGCTCGACCAGATAGCCTGCTCGCCAAGTTTCATCGACATCGAACAGGCCGGTCGCCTTGATATGGCCGCGCACCGTATTTTTCGAATCATAGGTCAGGCTGCCCTGGGTGTCGGTTTTCCCACTCATCAAGCGGTTGCGGTGTTCGCCGATCATGACCACGTTTTCCTTGCCCGTGGCCATCGTTGAAATGGTGGCGTCCTGGTTGTTCGAGATTGCCCAATAATAGGGGACTGTCAGCGAGCCGCCCAACTGGCTGGAGCCGCCGAAACTGGGGGGCAGAAAGCCGCTGTGCCTTTTGACGCGCGGGTCGGCGTGTTCGAAATATGGCGTGTAGGCGACGGGGACGCCCGCGAATTCGAGCCATGCGTCCTTGTATTCGAAGGTCTTGTTTTTCTCGTCATTCGTCACCTTCATGGCCTTGACCTGCCAAAGAGGCGCTTTCTTCGGGTCGTCCTTGCAAGGTTCACAAGCCGAGTAGACGGCTTTTTCCATGACGTTCTTTTCGCCGGAAACGCGCGTGCTTTTGGCAGCGGCCAGACGCGTGCGGTTGGCCATCAGGACTCGCAGGTTCTTGCTTGTCGCTTCCTTCAAATCGCCGGACAGTTCGAAATAATCCGCAAAAAACACGTCGCCGGTGGGTTCCAAAAGGCTGACATTGCCCGAGGCCGAAATGATGTCCTGGCGGGTGTTGTAGGAAATCTGTTCCGCCAGCAGGACGCGGCCCTGATAGGAGACTTCGACATGCCCCCTGGCGGTCATGATGCCAAGTTCTTTGTCCTGGTTGACCTCGTCGGCAGAGAAGTAAACCTGTTCACTGTCAAAGTCGTTCTTCGCCGGTTTCTGTTCGGCGGCGCTCAGATGCGGCGCGGGCAAAAGAAGGGCTGCCAGCAAGACGAGGGCGGAAGCAAAACGGCGGCTCATTTCGACGCCTCGCCGGTTTGGCCGCGCAGCCTGGGCAATCTGGGTTGTCCGATCAAAAGGCCAAGGCAGATCAAGATAGGCAGGACCGGCACCACATAGATCAAGGGGATCAAGGTCAGGGACTTCACGACAAGCCCAGCAACGCCCAATTGTGCAGCTTCGACGGCAATCATCAAAGCAATGGCCAGCACGACCTTGCCCGACATGCCATGGCGTGAGAAGGAGCCGGAAAGCAAGCAGACCAGGGCGACGAAGGCGAAGGCGAGGTGGTAAAGCGGGCTGGAAAGCCTGTGATGCGCTTCTACCCGGAAACGGGCGAAATCCACTGGCCCCACCTCTTGCGCATTGACGGAAAACAGTTCGCCCAATGGCCGTTCGCGGGCATCGCGAAAACGTGGATCATTGTTTTCCAGGTTGGTCATTTCCACGGTGTAGCTGTCGAAATACAACAGCGAAAGCTGACCGCTGTTGTGGATCAGTTCCTGACGATTGCCGTTGATCAGAAGAACGCGAGGTCCGCCGTCCGAACGCACCAAAGCGCCGCGTTCGGCCATCATGGTGACGTCTCTGTCTTTCTTGCGCGTGTCATGGACCAGAACGTCCAGCAGTTCGCCTTCGCCGGTGCGCGAGCGCACATAGACGGTTACGCCGTCTACGATGTTGTTGAATGTGCCTTCCTGTAAAAGAACGCGCGAGATGTCGTTACGGATTTCCCATTGCATTTCGCGGAAGGTCTTGACCGACGCCGGACCCAGCTCGATGGTCAGAAGATAGCCGAACAAGGTCAGCCCGCCCGCCACCAGCAAGGCTGGCCGGGCCAGCGCCATCTGGCTTAGGCCTGCCGAACGCATCACCACCATCTCGCGGTCGGCATCCAGCCGGTTGTAGGTGAACAGCAACACCGCGAACAAGGCGATGGGGGTGATCATGGTCAGGAAGTTGGGCATCAAAAGCATGGTCAGATACAAAAAGCCGCCAATCGAGAGGCCCTTGTTAATGATCAGTTCGACCAGACGCAAGGACTGGCTTAGCCATATCACGCAAGTCAGTCCTATCGTCACCAGGATGGTGCCGATGAGAATCTGGCGCAAAATGTACAGCGTGATCCGTCCCAACGGCCACTTCCCCTGTGGAAAACTTTTTGGAATGAGACCTGTAAACCATCCGGCCACGGGCTGTAAAGCATTGAGACGGTGATGTTTCGCTTCTCGATTGGGGCAATTTTTCCTGCTAGACTGCGCGCCTGTTGCTCCCCCACGAGGACTAGTAGTTCATGCCCCCTCATACCCCGATAGCTGGGAAAACCCCCTCCGCGCCGCTGTTGGAATTATCTGAGATCGCTCTGGCAGCGGGGCAGGCCATCCTTGCCATTTATTCTTCCGATTTTGCCGTTCGCCAGAAATCCGACGAATCGCCGGTCACGGAGGCCGATGAGGCTGCTGAAAGGTTAATTTTGGAATCTTTAAAGAAGACGGATCCCAAGACCCTCATCATTTCCGAGGAAGCCGCCGAGGCAGGCTACATGCCCGACCGGCAGGGACAGCGATTCTGGCTGGTCGATCCTTTGGACGGCACCAAGGAATTCGTCAAGCGCTCTGGGGAGTTCACGGTCAATATCGGCTTGATAGAAAATGGAAGTCCGGTCCTGGGCGTGGTGTTCGCGCCGGTTCTGGATCTGTTGTTTGTTGGCGGAACCGAGGGCGCTTGGAAAAAGGAGGGTTCAGGCCCCTGGCAATCCATTGCTTGCCGCCATCCTCCGGCTGACGGCTTGAGCGTGGTGGCCAGCCGGTCGCATGGCGATCCTGAGAAAATCCATGCCTATTTGGCCGGGCGAAAGATCGCTGGGCTGGTCAAGGCTGGCAGTTCCCTGAAAATCTGTCGCGTCGCGGAAGGGTCGGCGGATGTCTATCCACGCTTCGGTCCGACCAGCGAGTGGGACACCGCCGCCGGACATGCCGTCCTGCTGGGGGCCGGGGGACGCCTGGAAACCCTGGATGGCCAGCCCTTGCGCTATGGCAAGGAAAGCATCCTCAATCCCGATTTCGTGGCTTGGGGACTAAGGGATTAGGCGATGCCTCGTCTTCTGCCCGCCACGCCCGAGAATCTGGCCGAAGCCGTCGCCGTGTTGCGAGAAGGCGGACTGGTCGCTTTCCCAACCGAAACGGTTTACGGTCTGGGCGCCGATGCGTCCAATGATCAGGCGGTGGCGCGCATTTTCGCAGCCAAGGGACGCCCCAGTTTCAACCCACTAATCTCGCATGTCGCCGATATCGAATCTGCGGAACGGATCGCTTGTTTCGACGACCGTTCCAGGAAGCTGGCCCAACGCTTCTGGCCGGGGCCATTGACCTTGGTGTTGCCGCGCAAACCGGAAGGACGGGTCTCGCTTCTGGCCACCGCCGGGTTGGATACGCTGGCCGTCAGAATTCCCAATCATCTTGCCGCGCTAAACCTGCTGCGGGCGTTCAATGGTCCCATCGCCGCCCCCAGCGCCAATCCGTCGGGCAAACTCAGTCCGACCAGGGCGGATCATGTAGTTCAGGGCTTGGGTAAGAAGGCGCAGTTGGTGTTGGATGGCGGGCCGTGCCAAGTCGGGTTGGAAAGCACGGTTCTTTCGCTGGTTCATGATGTTCCCTGCCTGCTGCGCCCAGGTGGCGTCTCTTTGGAGAGCCTGAGAGAAGTTTTGGGGCGGGTTGAGGTCGTTTCGGAAGGCGGGGCGATCCAGTCGCCCGGCCAGATGGAAAGCCATTATGCGCCGCAAGCTAGGTTGCGGTTGAACGCAGACCAGCCCATGCCGGGCGAGGTTCTGCTGGGGTTTGGCCCAAATGCTCCGGGTGAGGCCGCCCTTAATCTAAGCCCGGCGGGCGATCCGATCGAGGCGGCGGCGCATCTGTTCGCCTATTTGCGCGAATTGGACCGGCCAGGAGTCATGACAATTGCCGTCATGCCCATTCCGCATCATGGGTTGGGATTGGCCATCAATGATCGTTTGAAGCGGGCGTCGGCGGACAGGTAGAGTACCTACTCGCCCCTGTCCCTGGGCGAGCCACGCAGCGATTTGGTCGTCGAACGTTTGCCTTTATCGTCCAGGCGGCGGCGTTTCGAAGCGAGAGTTGGGCGGGTTGGGCGGCGCGGCACCGGCGGCGGCACGGCTTGGCGGATCAGGTCGATCAGGCGCTCAAGCCCATCTTGGCGATTGCGCTCCTGCGTGCGGTGACGCTGGGCCGTGATGACCAGAACGCCCTCTTGCGTCATCCGTCGGCCGGCCAGTTTTTCCAACCGCTCCTTGACGTCTTCGGGCAAAGACGGTGAGCCGCGCACGTCGAAACGCAATTGGACGGCGGTGGACAGCTTGTTCACGTTCTGCCCGCCAGGACCGCTTGAACGCACGAACTGCTCTTCGATTTCCTTTTCGTCGATGGCGATTCTGTGGGTGATGCGGATCATGGAGGCGCCGTCAAGCGCCGCGCAGCTTGTTGACGAAATCGGCCAGCCCCACTTGGCGAACGCGCTTTAAGCGCTCGGCGCTTAGGATGGCCTTGACGGCGGCAATGCTGACGGCCAGATCGCGATTGACGATCACGTAATCATATTCCGGCCAGTGGCTCATCTCGTCGGCTGCCTTGCTCATGCGCTTTTGCACGACCTCTTCGGAATCCTGGCCACGCCCCTTCAGGCGTTTTTCCAGTTCCTCGACCGAAGGGGGCAGCACAAACACAGTGACCAAGTCGTCGCGCGCATTGGCGGCTACTTGCTGCGTGCCCTGCCAGTCGATGTCGAACAAGACATCCTTGCCCGAGGTCAGCGCTGCTTCGACCGGCGCCCTGGGCGTGCCGTAGTAATTGTCGAACACTTTGGCATGTTCGAGAAACTCGCCGTTTCCGATCATGCCCTTCATGCGTTCAAGGTCGATGAAATGGTAATCCTTGCCGTCCACCTCGCCAGGGCGGGCCGCGCGCGTGGTCGCCGAAACCGACATCGCCAATTGCGGTTCTGTTTCCAGCAGGGCTTTGGCGATCGAGGATTTTCCCGCTCCTGATGGCGACGAGAGAACCAGCATCAGGCCCCGGCGGTTGATTGCGGCATCGTTCATGGATGGCCCCTATTCGATGTTTTGCACTTGCTCGCGGAATTGTTCGATCACGGCCTTCAGCGCCAGTCCGATGCGCGTCAACTCGACATCCGACGATTTCGAGCACAGCGTGTTCGATTCCCGGTTGAATTCCTGGCACAAGAAATCCAGCCGCCGCCCCACGGGATCGGTTGCTTTCAGCATGTCGCGGGCCGCCTGCACATGGGCGTCCAGCCGGTCAAGCTCTTCCCTGACGTCGCCCTTGGCGATCAGCAGGGCCAGTTCCTGGGCCAAGCGTTCTTCGGAGACCGGCGGCTGGGAATTCAACAACTCGTCCAGCTTGGATTTAAATCCGGTCCTGATGGCTTCGGGGCGCAGGGCTGCCGTCTCTCGAGCCGCCTTGGACAAGCGCTCGATCTCGTTCAATTCCAAGGTCAGGATCTCCGCCATCCTGGCTCCTTCGTCCTTACGCATGGCGGCTAGGCCAAAAAGCGCTTCGTCCAGCGAGGCCAACAGCAGGGCATCGCGTTCCTTAAGTCCCGCCTCGTCCAGGCTGGCTTCGTCGGCGGTTTCGATAACGCCGCGCAGTCCCATCACGCTTTCAGCGCTGGGGGTGGGCAGGCCGTGTTCGCGGGCCAGATCCATGGCCAGGGTCAGATAACTGTCAAGCAGCGCCCGGTTCACCGAGGGTGCCGTGGACTGGCTCTGCCTCGTGACGTTCAAGGAGAGGTTGATATTGCCCCTTTTGGCCCCTTTGGCCACCTTGTCGCGGGCGGGAAGTTCCAAGGAATCGTGGCCGGGCGGCAGGCGCAGGCGAACTTCCAAGCCCTTGCCGTTGACGCTTTTGGCCTCCCAGATCCAGGAGAACTGGGGGCAGGCGCCCTGCGAACGGGCGTATCCGGTCATGCTGATGATCGACATGCGCCTTTTCTGGCCGTTCCCGATTGATCTGGCAAGCGAAAAGCGCTTGTTGCTTGGAAGGACCCGATAAGCTATCCCAGAAAAATGAACAGGAAAGAGGAACGCGAGCGCAGGAAACGCGGGTTGGTCGGCGTGACCGTCTGGGTGCCTGCCCACAAGACCGAAGCGGTGCGCCGGATGGTCAGCCGCATGGAACGCCGTCACCCGGTAAGACGGGCCGAGGTCCTTGATCGCCTAAGTAATGCCCAAGATGAGTTGGCCCGCTTTGGAGTTGCGGGACTGTCGCTGTTCGGCTCGGTCGGCAGGGACGAGGCGTCGCCCAAATCGGACATCGACCTGCTGGTCGAGTTCAAGCCCGGCCGTCCATCGGGCATGTTCGAGCTGATCGATTTGAAGCGTTGGCTGGAGGGGCATTTAGGCCATCCGGCGGACATCGTTACCCCCACCAGCTTGAAGCCGCGTCTGAAAGGACGCATCTTAAAGGAAGCGATTAGGATATTTTGATGACAATCAAGGATTGGCGGGTCAGTCTGGCGGATATTTCCGAAGCGGTGGATCGCATCCACCGTTATATCAAGGGAATGGACATGGACGCCTTCTGCGAGGACGAGCGCACGCAAGATGCCGTGGCGCGCAACCTGGAAATCATGGGCGAGGCGGTGCGCCATCTTCCCCAGGAGATTACTCATCGCTACCCGGATGTGCCCTGGTCTAAACTGGCGGAAATGCGCAATATCCTGGTTCACGAATATCATTCGGTGGCATCTGAAATTTTATGGCGCACGCTGCTGAACGACGTTTTGCCTTTGGGGAACCGTCTGCGAGCCGTCTTGACAGCCGAGGATAGGGGATCATGAAAGAGCCTAGGAATATCCTGATTACAGGCGCTTCCAGCGGTCTTGGGGCTGCGCTGGCCCTCAGCTACGCCCATTCGGGGGTTACGCTGTTCCTGAGTGGTCGTAATGCCGAGCGCTTGGAAAAGGTCGCTTCTGATTGTCGTGGGCGAGGGGCCAGGGTCGAACGCGCCGTGGTCAATGTCGTCGATGAAGATACGATGGCGACCTGGATCGAGGCGGCCGATACGTCGCGGCCTCTCGATCTGGTGATCGCCAACGCGGGAATTTCCGCGGGCAGCCACAAGGGCAAAGAAGAGACCTGCGACCAGATCCGCGCCGTCTTCGCCACCAATGTCGATGGCGTTCTGAACACCATCCTGCCCATCCTGCCCCGCATGAGGGAACGCAAGCGGGGGCAGATCGCCATCATGTCGTCGCTGGCCAGCTTTCGAGGATTTGCTGAATCGCCCGCCTATTGCGCCAGCAAGGCCGCCGAACGCGTGCTGGGTGAGGGTATGCGTCTGCGCCTGAAGCCGCATGGCGTGCAAGTGTCGGTGATTTGTCCCGGCTTCGTCAAAACGCCTATGACCGAGCGCAACAACTTCACTATGCCCTTCTTGATGAATCCCGAACGCGCCGCCCAGGTGATCAAGCTGGGGCTGGCACTTGACAAGGGCCGGATCAGCTTTCCGATGCCCCTGGCCTTCGGCGTATGGCTTCTCTCCTTTTTGCCGGTGGGCCTTTCCGACGTTTTGCTGGGAATTCGCCAGCGATGACGGGAAGGCGTTTGAAGGTTGGCGTGCTGGTCGATCTTGAAAGGCGGGCCAGCGCCGGGGGGCACGTCAAATGCTGGGAGAAATTGGCGCGCGCTGCCGTTTCCCGAGACGATCTCGATCTGACCGTGCATGTGCAGAACGCCAGTGAGGCGATCGAGCCGTTGTCGGACCATGTGCGCTTCATCAGCCATCGCCCCGCCTTCTCGACCGAGCGCTTGTCTTGGATCGTAGGCAATATCCCCGACCACACCGATCTGTCGCCCTGGCATCCAGGAATCGCAAAGGCGCTTCCCGGCTACGACGTCGTCCATACCACGGATGCGTTCTTCGCCATGGCGGGAACGGCGCTGAAGGTTTGTGGCCGAAAGGGCATCCCACTGGTCAATTCCGTGCATACGGATACGCCTGGCTATACGCGCCTTTACACAAGGCGCACCGTCGAGCGGCTGTTCGGCCATGGTTTCCTTTCTCGCCTGCTTCTGGATCGTCTCAAGGTTGATCAATGGCAGGAAGCGCGCATGTTGGCCAAGCTGCGCAAGCATCAGTTTGCGGCTCATTTCTCGCTCGATTCCGACGCCAAGTCGTTGGAGGAAATGAAACGATGCCTGGGAGCTGGGCGGGTAGGCCGATTGCGGCGCGGCATCGACATGGATTTCTTCAGTCCCGAACATCGCGACCGGGCTTGGTTGGAATCGCGTTTCGGCATTGCGCGTGAAAGCGTAGTTGTCTTGTTCGTAGGCCGCGTCAACGCCGGCAAGAACGTCCTGCCCGCCGCCCAAGCGGTTGCCGAAATGGCCGCCAAGGGGCATGACGTCCATTTTCTGGCGGCGGGCGAGGGCGAGGAAATTCCCGTCATCCGCCAGATGCTAAAAGAGCGCGCCTGCCTGCCTGGGAGCGTGCCTTCGGCGGATATGGGGCGTCTTTACGCCAGTTGCGACATATTCCTTTTTCCGTCGATGTTGGATGTATTGGCCAATGTGGTGATGGAAGCCCTGGCTTCTGGCTTGCCGGTGCTGGTCAATGAAAGATCGGGACTGGAGCCGTATTTCGAACCCAATGTCAGCGGACTGGTGGTGCCCGATCATGGTTGGGGCCACGCATTGGAAGGTTTGCTGATGGCGCCTGACCGGCGTCGTATGCTTGGCCTTGCTGCGCGCCAGCATTCAGAACGCGCGCATCCCAGTTGGGGGGACGTTCTGGCCCAGGACATCATGCCCTTCTGGCGCAAGGCCGCGCGTTGGGAATGACGGCGGCGCTTCCTTCCATCCTGGTGTTGGCCCCGCATCCTGACGACGAGGTGGTGGGAGCGGCCATCGCCATGAAACGCGCCATGGCGCAGGGCGCCAAGCTGTCGGTTCTGTTTCTGACCACCGGCATCGCCAGAGAGGCCTGGTTCTGGGAGCGAAACGCCTACTACGCCAAGGCTTCAAGGCGGATGGACGAAGCAAGGCGGGTTGCCGATGCACACGGGTTCTCGATTGCCGGGTCGCTGGATATTCCCAGTCGCCGCCTGATCGAGCATTTGGTAGAAGTCCGCCGAACCGTCGAAGGGTTTGAAGCGCAGCGGCTGTGGGTGCCTGCTTATGAAGGCGGCCATCAGGATCATGACGCCGCCAATGCGCTGGCCCAGACCTTGCGGGGCAGGTTCGAGATTTGGGAATTCGCCGAGTACAATTTCGCTGGCGGACGGGTGAATTCCAATCAGTTTCCAGACGGAATTGGAAACGTCTTGGCGCTTTCGCCCGAGGAGGCCGATTTTAAACGCGCCCTGCTGGAACTTTATGCCAGCGAGCGGGCTAATCTCGATTACGTTTCCTGCCGTCAAGAAGCGATGCGCCTAATGCCCGCGCATGATTATGCATGCCCGCCGCACAAGGGACGGCTGTTTCGCGAGCGCTTTCATTGGGTGCCGTTGCGGCATCCTCGTATCGACTGGCGAAAGCAAGCCGAGATCAGTCGCGGGCTTTCGGATTTCGTCAGCCGTTTTTCCTGATGCCGAAACAATGTTCCAGGGTCGGGAAACTTCTGGCCCGCACTTCGTCGCGATAGGCTTCGAAGGCCTGCTGAACTGGTGGGGCCAGTTCCGCGAAACGCTTCACGAAGCGCGGCTTGAAGGCGCTGAACAGGCCAAGCGCGTCGTCGCAGACCAGGACTTGGCCATCGCAGGCGGGCGATGCGCCGATGCCGATAGTTGGAATGGGCACTTCCTTGGTGATGCGCCTTGCCAGGTCTTCGACCACGCCTTCCACCACCATGGCGAAAGCGCCGGCTTCGGCGACCGCCAGCGCATCTTCGTGGATATGGCTGGCTTCCTGCAGATCGCGTCCGTGGGCTCGAAAGCCGCCCGCCGTGTTGACCGACTGCGGCAAAAGCCCCACATGGGCCATGACCGGGATGCCGCGCTTCGACAGGAATTCGATGGTGGGCGCCATGACGGTGCCGCCTTCCAGTTTCACGCCCTGCGCGCCCGTTTCGGCCATCACGCGCGAGGCCGACGCGAAGGCGTGTTCCGGCGAGCTTTCATAACTGCCGAAAGGCAGGTCGACGATGACGCAGGCGTCGGGCGCGCCGCGCTTCACCGCCTTGCCGTGCTGGATCATCATGTCCAGCGTGACGCCCAAGGTGCTGTCCATGCCGTAAAGCACCATGCCCACCGAATCGCCGACCAGCAGGAAGTCGCAATAAGGGGCGGCAAGGCGGGCCATGGGGGCCGTATACAGCGCCAAGCTGACGATGGGTTCCCCCCCCTTGCGGGCGCGGATATCGGGCGGCATCAGGCGCTTGGTTGGCGAATCGCTCATATAAACCTCCTGCTTTCAGACGGTTATCGCGCTTTTCCGCCCGCTTAGCAACCGTCAGGAATGAGTCGGCCATTTTCCATCCGGCCGATCTGGTCGCACAGCCTTGCCACAATGGCGGGCGAATGCGCGACCAGCAGATAAGACAGGCCGTGCGTTCCCTTCAGCCGTTCAAGAAGATCGAGAATGTCGGCCTGAACGGTCATGTCCAAGGCGCTGGTCGGTTCGTCCAGCAGCAATAGCCGTGGTTTCAGGATCAAGGCCCTGGCGATGGCGACCCGCTGGCGCTGTCCGCCCGACAATTGATGCGGATAACGGCCAAGAAGATCGCCAGTCAGGCTAACCTCCGCGATCGCTTGCTCGATCCGTTTCAGGCGATCCGCCACGCCATGAATGATCAAGGGTTCGGCCAACGCGCGGGCCATCGTGTGGCGTGGATGCAGCGACCCATAAGGATCTTGAAAGACCATGTTGAGGCGTTTGGCCCGCTCCAGGCTGGTCAGCCTTCTCAGGTCGCGCCCCTCGAACGTGATCTTGCCCTTGAAATCGATCAAGCCCGCGATGGCGCGCAGAACGGTGCTTTTTCCCGATCCGGATGGGCCGACAAGGCCGAAACTGTCGCCAGCCGCGACGTCCAGGGAAATGTTGTCCACCAGAATCTTGCCGTCGATGGCCACCGTAAGATCGCGAAGGCTTAGCATGGAAGCCTCGGAATGGATCGGATCAGGCGTTGCGTAAAGGGGTGGACTGGCGTTTGACCTTGTGCAAGTTCCTCGACGATCCGACCGTCTTGCATCACCAAAAGGCGGGGACAGGCCTGCATCGCCAGTTCGATGTCGTGGGTGATCAGCAGCAAGCCCATGCCCTGCGCCGTCATGCGTTCGTCCAGCAACGCCATCATCTGGGCGGCCATGGGCGGATCGAGCGCGCTGGTCGGTTCGTCGGCGATCAGCAGTTTGGGGCGTTGGGCCAAGGTCATCGCCAGATAGGCCCGCTGGCCCTGTCCGCCGGACATTTGGTGCGGGTATCGCTGGGCGATGTCGGGGGAAAGACCAACCTCGGCCAGACAGTCGCCGATGGGCCTGTTGGCCACTTCGCCGATCTGCTGGCCGATTGTCATGGTGGGATGCAGGCTATAGCGCGGGTCTTGCAGCATCAGGCCGACGATCCGTCCGCGAATTTTGCGCCAATCGCTTTGCTTGGCCCGGCTCATCTCGGTTCCGTCAATGACCAGCCTGCCAGCGCCAACCTGCCCCGGATGCGCCACCAGACCCAGCAAGGCGCGGGCCAGCGTGCTTTTTCCCGAACCCGATTCCCCCACAATGGCCATCCGTTCGCCCGGCAATAGACCCAGCGAAACGCCATCAACGACGGCCCTGCCTCCAAATCGCACCGACAGGTCGCGCACGTCGATCAGCATCGATCGCTCCTGGGATCGAGCGCGTCTCGCAGCGCATCGCCGATCAGCGAGAATCCCAGCCCGGCCATCAGGATCGCTAGGCCTGGAAAGCCCGCCACCCAGGGGGCTTCGATCAGATGCGTTCGACCCGCCGCCACCATGGCTCCCCATTCCGGGGCCGGGGGTTGGGCGCCCAGGCCCAGAAAGCCCAGCCCTGCCGCCGTCAAAACGATTCCCGCCAGATCCAGGCTCAGGCGCACCAGCATCGAAGACAGGCCCAGGGGAACGATATGGATGCAGGCGACGCGCAGTTCCGAGGCCCCGCAAAGCCTGGCCGCCGCGATGAAATCAGCCTTTCTGGCCGACAAGGTTTCCGCCCTGGCCTGGCGGGCATAGGGTGGCCAAGCGGTCAGCGCCACGGCGATGGCGGCGTTGACCAATCCCGGCCCCAGGGCGGCGGCCAGGGCCAGGGCCAGAATCAGCCTTGGCACCGAAAGCGCTATGTCGGTCATGCGCATCAGAACAGTTTCGATCCAGCCGCCCAAAGTTCCCGCCAGTGCTCCGATCAGCAAGCCCAGGGGGGCGGCCAGCCCGGCCACCAGGACGGCTAGGCCCAGCGTTTGGCGCGCCCCGGCCAGGGTGCGGGCCAGGACGTCTCGCCCCAGGGCGTCGGTGCCGAACCAGTGGTCCGCCGATGGCGGCAACAGGCGGGCGCTGAGATGGGTTTGCAGGGCGGCATCGGCCATCAAGGGGCCAAAGACGGCCCCCAGGATCAGCGGCATGAGCAGAATAATCCCCAGCCAAGCCAATGGATCGCGAAAAAAACGATTCATGCCGTCCTCGGGTCCAGCCAGCGTTGCATCATATCGGCCAAGAGATTGAGAGCGGCCACGACAAGACCGATCAGCAGCGTTCCCCCCAGGATGGCCGCCATGTCAGCCGCCATCAAGGCGCCGGTCATGTAGGAACCCAGGCCCGGCCAGGAGAAGACGGTTTCGGTCAGCACCGCCCCTTCCAGCAACGAGCAGAGCGTCAGGGCCAGGGTGGTGGTCAGCGGCGCCAGCGCAGCCCCCAGGGCATGGCGCAGCACCACCCGCCACTCGCTTAAACCCTTGGCCCTGGCGGTCAGGATGAAATCCTGCGTCAGCGCGTCCAGCATCAGGGCGCGGCTGGTGCGTGCGAACAGGGCCGTCGAAAACAGGCCCAGCGTCAGGGCTGGCAGAACCAGATGAGCCAGCGCGTCGGCGCCGATGTCGGGGCGCCCGGCCAGCAAGGCATCTGCCAGGATGAAACCGGTCGGGCTGGGGATCAGCCCCTCAAGGTAGAAGCTAAGACGGCCAGGACCAGGCGTCCATCCCAGGGCGGCGTAGAACAGGTAAAGGGCCATCAGCCCCAGCCAGAAAACCGGAACCGAATGGCCAAGCAGGGCGATCAGGCGGGACAGATGGTCGGGCCAGCGTCCCCGCCAATAGGCGCCGACGACGCCAAGCGGCAGGCCCAACGCCAAGCCGATGGCGGTGGCCGCCAGCGCCAGTTCGACGGTGGCGGGAAAGACCTGGGCCAAGTCTTCAAAGACAGGCCGTCCGGTCAGGGTGGACAATCCCAGATCGCCAGACAGGGCGCGCCCGACATGATGCAGAAATTGGATTGGCCAAGGCTGGTCAAGACCCAGCGCCTGGGCGGCGGCGGCTCTGGTCGCTTCATTGGCCCGCTCGCCCACCACGGCCAGCAGCGGGTCGATGGGGGCAATCTTGGCGAAGGCGAAGGTGACGGCCAGCAATGCCAGCAAAGTCAAGGGAAACCAGACAAGCCGCTTCATTTGGCGTTTTTCTTGACGTCGGCATAGCGCATGGAATCGGGCGTCAGACCGGCCCTGAGACCTTGCACGGTTTTTCGCAGGGCCAGGATTTGCATGTCCTGGAACATCACGGCATAGGGGCCATCCCTCAGGGCTTCTCGCTGGGCGGCTTCGTAATGGGATAGGCGCTTTGCCGTGTCGCGCTCGGATTTGGCGGCTTGCACCAATCCGGTCAGTTCAGGAATGTTCCAGCTATTGCGCCAAGCCAAAAGGCGATAGGGCGAGCTGTCGGCATTGTCGGGGTTCCAGGTGAAACCCTGGATGGTGGCGTGTGGGTCGGGATAATCCGGCGACCACTGGGCCAAGGTCAGCATATGCGCCCTGGCCCGGTAGCGGGTCAGCAGTTGCTTGTTGTCCATCTGCACGATTTCAATCGCTACGCCCGCCTTGGCGAAATCGGCGGCGATGGCCTGGGCGATGTCGATCGAAGGCGAGACGTTGCGCACATCCAGCGTCAATTGCAGGCCTTTCGCATAGCCCGCTTCGGCCAACAGGCGTTTGGCCGTTTCGGTATCCTGTTTATAGGGCGTATCGTTCAGGGCACCCGGAAAACCCTGCGCCAGGATGGTTTGGTGGACCGCCTTGGTTCCTTTCAGGATGTTCTTGGCGATGCCGTCATAATCGATCAGCAGCTTGAGGGCGCGGCGCACTTTGGAATCGGCCAGCGCCCTTACCTTCATGTTCATGCCGATATAGAACAGCCCGCCCTGCGGAACGCGGATGATGGTCACATCCGGGTTTGCCGTCAGCTTGGCCATGTCGTCGGGCGACAGGTTGCGCGCGATGTCCAGATCGCCCTTTTCCAGCATCAGGCGCTGCACCGAGCTTTCTGGAATATGGCGGATGCCCACCCGCTCGGGGACGGGAACGCCTTGATGATGAGGGGCAAAGCGGCCCAAAATCACGCCTTGGCCGGGACGCCAAAGCTCTAGCCGAAAGGGGCCGGACCCGCCATCTCTCATGCGCAGCCAAGTGCTGGCGAAATCGCCATCCTTTTCCACTTGGCTGCCCAGGCGCGAATCGACGACCGAGGCGGCATAGCTGGCCAGAATGTTCCAAACCAAGCTGGGCGACAGCGCATCGTCCAGATCGAGAACGAATGTCAGATCGTTCTCGGCCCTGGCCCTTAGGGCGACGTTCTGGGCCGTCAGTCCCAATTGCTTCAAGATCAGGGCGCCGCCTCGGTCCAGCTTGACGGCCCGTTGGAAGGACCAAGCGGCGTCCTGGGCGGTGACCGTTTTCCCTGAATGGAATTTGGCGTTCTTTTTCAAGGTGAAGATGTATTGCCGACCATCTGGGGAGATTTTCCAAGATTCGGCCAGAACGCCCTTGGGCTGGCCGTTTTCCGTGTCGATCAGCCGGTCATAGAGATTGGCTACGATCTCGGCCCCGGAAACTTCGAACACTTCCGCCGGGTCCAAAGTGACCAGATCGTCGAGCCGCATGCCCACCATCAAGATATTGACTGGCGTTTGGGCCCAGGCCGGAGCGCCCAAAACAAGAAGAATGGCGCATATTAGGGTGCGGACATGAAGCATGGCGGCAGTTTTTCACGCCTTCATCGTCCTGTCACGCCTTGACAGGGAGGGGGTGGCTGCCTTTTCTTGTCGGACTTCAAACGGGAGACCCCATCATATGACTCGTGCGTTCGTATTTCCGGGCCAAGGCTCGCAGGCAGTGGGCATGGGCAAGGAATTGGCCGAGGCCTTTGCCGCCGCCCGCGATGTGTTTGGCGAGATTGACGAGGCTTTGGGCCAGAACCTGTCCAAACTGATGTTCGAAGGCCCTGGCGAGGAACTGGTGCTGACCGAGAACGCCCAGCCTGCCTTGATGGCGGTCAGTCTGGCCGTCATGCGCGTGCTGGAGAAGGATGGCGGGTTCAAGCTGGCGGAAAAGGCGGCCTATGTGGCCGGTCATTCCTTGGGCGAATATTCCGCCCTTTGCGCGGCCGGCGCCTTTAGCGTTGCCGATGCGGCGCGTCTTTTGAAGCTGCGCGGCCTGTCGATGCAAAAGGCGGTGCCGGTGGGCGAAGGGGCGATGGCGGCTCTTTTGGGCCTTGATTTCGAACAGGCGATGGAGGTGGCCAAGGAAGCCGCCCAGGGCGCTGTCTGCGCCGCCGCCAACGACAATGCGCCGGGCCAAGTGGTGGTTAGCGGGGCCAAGGCCGCCGTCGAGCGGGCTTTGGCCATCGCCGCGACCAAGGGGGCCAAGCGCAGCGTGCTGCTGCCGGTCAGCGCCCCTTTCCATTGCGCGCTGATGAAGCCTGCCGCCGAAGCAATGGCCGAGGCTTTGGACAAGGTTGCCATCAAGGAACCCGCCGTGCCCTTGATCGCCAATGTGATCGCCGGGCCGGTCTCGTCGCCCGACGAGATCAAGCGCCTGCTGGTCGAGCAGGTGTGCGGCACCGTGCGTTGGCGCGAATCGGTTCTGAAAATGAAGGAACTGGGCGTCGAGACCTTGATCGAGGCGGGCGCTGGAAAGGTTCTGGCCGGTCTGGTCAAGCGCATCGACAAAGAGATGTCGGCGTTGTCGCTCAACACGCCCGCCGATATCGAAGCATTTCTGAAGAACTCTTAAAATCGAAAGGACGCGCCATGTTCAAACTTGACGGCAAGAATGCCCTGATCACCGGGGCCGCGGGCGGCATCGGCGGCGCGGTCGCCAGGGCCATGCATGCCCAGGGCGCCACCGTGGGACTGACGGATATGAATGCGGATGGGTTGGCCAAGATCAAGGCCGAGTTGGGCGAGAGGGTTCACACTTTTCAAGCCAACCTGACCGACCCGGAAGCGCCCGACAAGTTGATTAAGGAAGCCGAGGCCGCCATGGGATCGGTCGACATCCTGGTCAACAATGCGGGCCTGACCCGAGACGGTTTGGCCATGCGCATGAAGGACGCCGATTGGCAGTTGGTGATCGACGTCAACCTGACCGCCGCCTTCCGCCTGTCCAGGGCCGCCATCAAGGAAATGATGAAGCGGCGCAATGGCCGCATCATCGGCATCGCTTCGGTGGTGGGGCAGATGGGCAACGCCGGTCAGTGCAACTATGCCGCTTCCAAGGCGGGTCTGATGGGCATGAGCAAATCGCTGGCCCAGGAAGTGGCCTCGCGCGGCATCACTGTCAATTGCGTGGCGCCTGGTTTCATCGCCACCGCCATGACCGACGTCCTGCCCGATGCCCAGAAGGAAAAGCTGCTTTCCGGCATTCCCATCGGGCGCATGGGCACGTCGGAGGAGATCGCGTCCGCCGTCGTTTTCCTGGCCAGCCCCGAAGCGCTTTACATCACCGGTCAGACCATTCACGTGAATGGCGGCATGGCGATGATCTGAACTTAATTTGCGTGAATTGGCGGGGCGGATGGCTTGTGGCCGTCCGCCCCGTTGCTTTTTCAATTGGCGATCTGTCGGCATGCCGAGAAATGGTGAAATGTGACGTTTTGGTTATAAATTACTTGGTTTGTATCTCCTGATGTTGCACAATCCCACGTTATAAATGCCCGCAAACAATATCAAGGGCTTAAGGCGGGGGAATGGAGCAGCAAGCAAAAATGCCCGACAAACAGAAACGTCGGTTCGAAGATCTCGTCGATATCCGCCAATTCAGCAGCCTGATGGAATCCTTCTATCAGGCGACGGGGATTCCCCACGGATTGATTGGTGTTGATGGCGCGATTCTGTCCGGCATCGGCTGGCAGGACATCTGCACGAATTATCACCGCGCCAACGCGGCGTCGCTTTGCCGTTGTCAAGAGAGCGACAACTACATCGCCAGCCACCTCCATGAAGGCCCATATGTTGGCTACAAATGCGCCAATGGCTTGATGGATTACGCATCGCCGATTTTGATCGACGGCCAGCATGTCGCCACCATCTTTCTGGGGCAATTCCTGCACGAACCTGCGGATGCGGAGGCCTTTCGCAAACAGGCGCGCGAATTGGGATTCGATGAGGAAGGATATCTGGCCGCCCTGTCGAAAGTGCCGGTGATGTCGGTCGAGCAGGCCAGATCCACCATGGCGTTCTTTTCGAAAATCGCCAGCATGCTGGCCACCGGCGGATTTGAACGCCTGCGACATCTCGAGGCGCGAGACGAAGTTGAGAAGCTCAATCTAGGTCTATTGGACCGGGTCGAGGAACGGACCAGGGAACTGACGCTCAGCAACCGCTCGCTTGAAGAAGAGGTTGAAGAGCATAAGCTGATCGAGGGGCTTTTGAAGCGCGAGCACGACTTCGTGCAGGCGCTGATCGAAGGCATGCCTGGCGTCTACTATCTGCTGGATACGGCTGGCCGGTTCGTTCTTTGGAACAGAAACATGGAAATCGTCACCGGCTACGCTGCCGCCGAAATGGCCGGAAAAAGCGCGCTCGATTTGTTCGTGGATGGCGACAAGGAGCAGATTAGTCAGAAGATTAATATGGTGTTTAAGGAAGGACGGGCAGAGGCGGAAGCCTGTCTGATCTCCAAAGACGGTTGTGAAACGCCATACATCTTCACGGGCGTACGCGTGGAACTGAATGGCGTTCCTTACTTGACTGGGGTCGGCATCGACGTGGCCGAACGTCAACGATCTGCCAGGGCCTTGCAGGCAAAGGCCGACGCCGTCGAGCGATCGAATGCCGAGCTTGAGCAATTCGCCTATGTCGCTTCGCATGACCTGCGTGAACCTTTGCGCATGATCAGCAGTTATATCGCCCTGCTTGAACGGCGTTATGGCGCCGCGCTCGATAAGGAGGCGCATGAATTCATCGCCTTCGCCAAGGACGGCGCCCAGCGCATGGATCGGTTGGTGCTGGACCTCTTGGAATTCTCCCGTGTCGGGCGGTCGCAACATCCCATGGTGCTGGTCGATGTGCGCAAAATTCTTGAAGACGCCATGGCGAATCTGTCCATGTCCATTCGTGAAAATGCGGCCAGGATTGAGATTGCGGGCGAGATGCCGACGATAACGGCCAATGCCCACGAATTGACCAGACTGTTTCAGAATTTGATCGGCAATGCCGTCAAATATCGCCATGCCGACAGGCCGCCCCATATTCGCGTCGAGTGCAAGAAAGCGAAATCGGAATGGATATTCTCGGTGGCCGACAACGGCATCGGCATCGACAGTCACTATTTCGACCGCATCTTCCTGATTTTTCAGCGTCTGCACAGCCGCAAGGACTTCGACGGCACCGGCATCGGCCTTGCCGTGTGCAAAAAGATCGTCGAGCATCATGGCGGACGGATGTGGGTAACGTCGGTTCCTGGGATCGGCTCTACTTTTTCTTTCGCGCTGCCCATATCATCTTCGTGATTTGACAGGTTCCAAAAACCTCGCGGGTAGGGAGATGGCTTGGCATTTCCCCACACCAGGCCACCCGAAGGGATGAAAAAATCCCAACCCGAAAGAGTCAATGCGGACCTCCTATCGGGTGTTTCCATTTTCCTTGCCAGACAACAATCTCGCAGCATTAGGTAGGGAGAGACCTGCCCAGGGCAGCGCCGAGGTTCCTTCGCATGGAACTTCGCAAAAAATGGCGCGCAAGGGGTGGGACGGAACGAACCGTGCAGGAAACGTTGAGCAAGACACTTTTATAAATCATCCGTTCGATTGAGGATGAAGAAGCGTCTGATGCGATACAGGTCCTTGTGGCTCTCTCTGTCTTGATGCCTTTGACGCAGACGGAGATGCCCAGATGAGCCGCAAACCTCAGACGAAGGTCGCAGCGGAGAAGCCAAGCAAAACGGTTAAGCAAACGCCGCCCAAGGCGCGGATGGTCACCGTTTACATCATGGGCAAGCGCCATGTCGTGCCCGAACACGCGACCATCATGCGCGCCATCGAATATTCCGGCCAGCAGATCATCCGAGGCGCCGGTTGTCGTGAAGGCTTCTGTGGCGCCTGCGGCACCATTTATCGCCTGCCGGGCGATTACAAAATCCATTCGGGCTTGGCCTGCACCACCTTGGTCCAGGAAGGCATGTCGCTGACACAGATTCCGGCAGTGCCGATGGAGAAGGCGATCTACGACATTGAGAAGCTGTCGCCCGACGTCGACACCATCAAGCGTCTTTATCCGGTGGTTTTCCGCTGCGTGGCTTGCAATACCTGCACGAAAAGCTGTCCGCAGGGCATCCAGGTGATGGATTACATCCAGGCCGCCAAGCGTGGCGACGTGGCCGCCATCATGGACATTTCCTTCGATTGCGTGGGTTGCGGCCTGTGCGCGTTGCGTTGTCCGGCCGAGATCGTGCAGCACAAGGTGGGCGTGTTGGGACGGCGCCTTTATGGCCGCTATCTGGCCAAGGAAAGCAAGGAACTGGACGCCCGGATCAAGCAGGTGCAGGGCGGCGAGTATGACGATGAATACGCATCGATGATGGGAATGGATAAAACCTCTCTCAGCAAGATGTACTACGAGCGCGATATCGAGCCTTAAGAGACGACAAGGAGCTGACCATGTATCCCGATTATCTTGCCGGTCTTTTGAAGGAAGTCGACCGTACGCGCCCCAAGCGCCTGGAACTGGCGAAGTCCGGCAACCCGGTCTATCCGCCGATGAACGCCGAGGAGCGCAAGGACGTTCTGTCCAAGTACCATCCCGATTATTCGAAGGGTGCGCTTCAGAAAATTCGCGTCGGCCCCAACAAGGGCCAGGAACTGACCACGGAAATCACCGAGCTGCTTGAGGCCCATTCGATGGTCGAGCCGCGCTTGATGGACATCCATTTGCGCGAACCCGATTACGAAACCGATCTGCTGATTATCGGCGGCGGCGGCGCCGGTTGCTGGGCGGCCATTACCGCCATGCAGAACGGCGTCAATTCGATGCTGGTGACCAAGCTGCGCCTGGGCGATTCCAACAGCATGATGTCGGAAGGCGGCATGCAGGCTGCCGTGGCCCCGCAAGATTCGCCGACTCGCCACTATCTCGACGCTCTGGGCGGCGGGCATTTCGAGAACAATCCCGAACTGGTGCGCATTCTGACTCAGGACGGCCCTGAAGTGGTCAAGGAACTCGAGCGTCTGGGCGTCATCTGGGACAAGATGCCGGACGGCTCGATGCAGGTTTTGCATGGCGGCGGCACGTCTAGGAAGCGCATGGTTTCGTGCCGCGATTACATCGGCGCTATCATCACGCGCACGCTGATGGACGAGGTGCACAACCATCCGGACAAGATCCAGGTGCGCGAGTTCGAGCCTGCCGTCGAACTGGTGTTGGACGACAAGGGCCGCTGCGCCGGCGCCATTCTCTACAGCCTGGACAGCGAGCAATTCCTGACCGTGAAGGCCAAGGCGACCATCATCACCACCGGCGGCTTCGGCCGTTTGCACATTCGCGGATTCGCCACCACCAACCATTACGGCGCCACCGGCGACGGCCTGGTCATGGCCTATCGCGCCGGCGCCAAGCTGGCTTTCATGGATTCGGTGCAGTATCACCCGACCGGCGCCGTCTTCCCCGAGCAGATCGCGGGCTTTCTGATCACCGAAAAGATTCGCGGCGCAGGCGGTCAGCCCTTGAACAAGCATGGCGAGCTGTTCGTCTTCCCGCGCGAGCCGCGCGACATCGAAAGTGCGGCCATCATTCGCGAGTGCAGCACCGAGCGGAACAACGGGATCGAGACCTATGCCGGTCGTACCGGCGTGTGGCTGGATTCGCCCTTGATCGACATGATCCATGGCGAGGGCTACACCAAGCATCAATTCCCCGGCATGTGCCGACAGTTCAATCGCTTTGGCATCGACATCACCAAGCAGCCGATGCTGATCTATCCGTCGCTGCATTATCAAAATGGCGGCGTCGAGATCAACGGTCGTTGCGAGACCAACATTCCCGGCTTGTTCGTGGCGGGCGAGGCGTCGGGCGGCGTGCATGGCCGCAACCGTCTGATGGGCAATTCTGTGCTGGACTACAACGTGTTTGGACGCCGTGCCGGACGCTATGCCAGCGAATACGCCAAGACGGTGACGGTCGGCAAACTCAGCCTCGAACATGTGACCAAGCATGTCAAAGAGTTGAAGAAGGAAGGAATCGAGACCGATCTGGTTTCCCCGATGATCCTGCCTTCCTATACGCCCGAAGACGTCAAGACCCAGCAGTTGGCCCGGTTGGGCAGCGCTCCGGCCCGCCATTCGATGCTGCGCTCGCGCATCTCTCCGGGCGACAAGAAGGCGGCGGAGTAACGCGCATGGGCTGGGAGATGAACCAGGACATGTCGGTGCGCATCAATAGCGACAAGGAGACGCGCAATTTTGTCGCCAAGGTCGAGCGTATCAGCGGTCAGAATCTGCGCGCCTGCTACCAGTGCGGCAAGTGCTCGGCGGGATGCCCGATGGCCGCCTATATGGATGTGCTGCCGAACCAGATCATCCGCCTGGCCCAGTTCGGTTTCGAAGAGGAACTGGTCAAGTCCGAAGCGATCTGGACCTGCGTTTCTTGTCTTACCTGCAACACCCGTTGCCCCAAGGGCGTCAAGATCGCTGAGGTCATCGAGGCAGTTCGCCAGATCGTTTTGCGTACGCGCAAGGATCACATGAACTTCGAGAAATTGCCTTTGGGCACGCTGCGCAACGTGCCGCCGATCGCTTTGATCGGCAGCATGCGAAAATTCACGTCGTAACCGATTCGTCTTGTGTTCGTCCGACGAAGCAATCCCCGGGTCCTGGCCCGGGGATTTTTGCATGTCGAACTACTTAATTTTCACGCCAGAAGGCTGTTGTGCGAACGCGAAGGCGGCAATATATTTGCTGCATTGCGGTATTGAAATTATGCCAATCGCTTTCCAATTGATGCCATGCAACAGGCGAAACTGGGTTGCCGTTCCAGCCCTACTCTAAGGCATGGAATGACGCCACCCATAGGCGTGTAAAAACCCCCACACGAAAGAGATATCTACATCCTCCAAGCGGGTGTTTCGAAATATCTCATATGGCAACATTCTGCGTCTGCTCGACCGTCAATTCTCGAACGTGGACCTCTTCCGCGTAACGAAGACAGCAAACTGGCGGCGAGCGGGGAGAGAATGAAGTTTAGCTACTATCCGGGCTGCACGCTCAAGAACCACGCCAAGAACTTCGAGGATTCGACTCTGTTCTCGATGTCGCATCTTGGACTTGAGGTCGAGGAAATGTCGCGCTGGAATTGCTGCGGCACCGTCGCTTCGCTTGCGGCAGACGATCTCATCCATCAACTGGCCCCCATTCGCAACCTGATCCGCGTCAAGGAAGAAGGCAACACCCAGCTGGTGACGGCCTGCTCGATGTGCTTCAACACCTTGAAGCGCGCCAACGAGAGGGTTAGGGCCAATCCGACCGAACTGACGCAGATGAACGATTTCATGTACGACGAAGAGACGCCCTACGAAGGCGATGTCGACGTGCATCACGTTCTGGGCGTTGTGCGCGATACGGTTGGGTTCAAGGACGTCAAGGCCAAGGTCGTCAAACCGCTGACGGGCTTGAAAGTGGCCAATTACTACGGCTGCACGCTGGTGCGCCCTAAGCAGGCCGCCATCGACGATACAGAAAATCCCGTCGTCATGGAAAATCTGGTCAAGGCCCTGGGGGCGACGCCTGTCGAATATCCCATGAAGACGGAATGTTGCGGCGCCTACCGCACGGTCGACAATCCCCACATCGTGGCTGACAAAACCTATCAGATCGTAGGTTCGGCCCGCGCCCTGGGGGCGGACGTCATTGCCGTCAGTTGCCCGCTTTGCGCCTACAATCTCGATCATCGCCAGGAAATGACGATCAAGGATCATCCCGATTTCATCGGCCTGCCGGTCGTCTATTTTACGCAATTGATGGCGATCGCGTTTGGCTGCGCCGAACAGGTCTTGCAGTTCGGCCTGCACCACTTCTCGCCCAAGCCGGTGCTTGCCGGCAAGGGTCTGATCTAAGGGGGCGGCGATGTATTTCGGCAAGTTGAAGGAAGCCAAGGGCGTCGTCCACATCAATGAAAGCTGGTGCAAAGGCTGCGGTTTTTGCGTGAACTATTGCCCGACCAAGGTGCTGGTTCTGTCGAAGGACTACAATGCCAAGGGTTATCACCCCCCGCAGGTTCAAGACGCCGAATTGTGCCGTGATTGCAAATTCTGCGAACTGATCTGCCCTGAATTCGCGATTTACGTTTCGCCCGCTCCTTCGGATGGCGACGAGGACAAGGAGACGCATGGTGCGTAAGGTCAAAGCAGATCCCAAGGGCGTTCTTGAAGGCCCGCATTTCATGGACGGCGACCATGCCCTGGCCGAAGGCGCCTTGGCGGCCGGTTGCCGCTTCTTTGCGGGTTATCCGATCACGCCTTCGACGGAAACCGCCGAACGCTTTGCCGAACGCTGCCCCGAAGCGGGCGGCCTGTTCATCCAGATGGAGGACGAAATCGCCTCTATCGCCGCTCTGATCGGCGGCGCCTGGGGCGGCCAGAAGGTGATGACCGTCACCTCGGGTCCTGGCATGTCGCTGATGCTGGAAAACATCGGTCTGGCTTGCATGACAGAAACGCCGATGGTGATCGCCAACGTGCAGCGCGGCGGCCCTTCCACTGGCCTGCCGACCCTGACCGCCCAGCAAGACATGATGCAGGCCAGGTGGGGTTCGCATGGCGATTACCGCGTCATCGCCCTGGTTCCCGACAGCCCGCAGGAATGTTTCGATCTGGCCATCGAGGCCTTCAATCTGTCGGAAACCTACCGCGTTCCCGTGCTGATCATGACCGACGAAACGGTCGGCCACATGCATGAGAAAGTGGTGATTCCGCCCGCCGATAAGATCGAGGTGGTCGAGCGCAATTGGTACGAGGGGCCCAAGGATCAGTACAAGCCCTACAAGTTCGGGGCTGAGAATTACATGCCGGGTCCGATGGTGAAGGTGGGCGACGGCTATCGCTTCCATGTGACAGGCTTGGTGCATGACGAACGCGGTTACCCGCAGGCCACCGTCGAGGCGGGCAAGATCAACATCACGCATTTGATCGAGAAGATCGATTCGAACCGCGACAAGATCGTGCGCTTCGAGGCCGACCAGTTGGATGACGCCGAAGTGGTGGTGGTGTCTTACGGAATCACGTCGCGCATCGCCATCAAGGCGGTGATGGATGCGAGGAAGCAGGGCATCAAGACCGGCAATTTCCGAATGATCACGGCATGGCCCTTTCCGGAAAAGCAGATCCGCGAGATCGCTTCCAAGGTCAAGGCCATCGTGGTGCCGGAGATCAATTACGGCCAGATGGTGCTGGAAGTCGAGCGATTGGCCGCTGGCAAGTGCAAGGTCGTCAGCGTCAACAGCACGGGCGGCGCCGTCCACGATCCCAACGAAATTCTTGCCGCCATCAAAGAGGCCCGGTCATGAACGTGAACGCCAACGCCAATTTCGCGCAAGACAATCCCATGTCGCAGTTTCTGCGCATGGAGCGCATGCCGCACATCTGGTGCCCTGGCTGCGGCATCGGCACCGTGGTGACGGCCTTTGCTGAAGCCATCAAGAAGTCGGGTCTTGATCTCGACAAGGTCGCCATCGTTTCCGGCATCGGCTGCACGGGCCGCACCGCCGGATATGTCAAACTCGATTCCTTCCACAGCACGCATGGACGCGCCATTCCCTTGGCTACCGGCCTTAAGCTGGCCAACCCCGAGATGAAGGTTGTCGTCTTCAGCGGCGACGGCGATCTGACCAGCATCGGCGGCAATCACTTCATCCATGCGGCAAGGCGCAACATGGACATTACCGTGATCTGCGTGAACAATTTCACTTATGGCATGACCGGCGGACAGATGACCCCGACCACGCCACACACGGCGAATGCTTCGACCACGCCTTACGGCAATTACGAATATCCTTTCAGTCTGCCCTTTGTGGCCGATGCCTGCGGCGCCACCTATGTGGCGCGCTGGACCTCGTTGCACGCCCGCCAGATCAGCGGGTCGATCAAGGAAGCCCTGAACCACAAGGGGTTTTCCTTTATCGAGGTGATCGCGCCCTGCACCACGCTGTATCAGCGTCGCAACCGACTGGGCGATGGGTTGGACGCGCTGGAATACTACCAGAACGATGCCGAGATCGCGCACGGCATGGATACCCGCCAGGTCGATATCGACTATCAGGGCAAAATTCGCATCGGCAAATTCGTCGAGAAGCAAAAGCCCACCTATCTTGACAACGTCAATCAACACTATGCGCAGGTGCTGGGCGACGAATACGAACTGTACGGCAAAACCACCCCCGAACGGGAAGCCGAGGAAAAGGCCAAGGCCGAGGCTGCCGCCGCCAAGGGTGGCGCGTGATGATGGAAGTTCGCTTTTCCGGCTTTGGCGGCCAGGGCATCGTTCGCTGCGCTCTGATTACGGGCAAGGCAATCTCGCTCTATGACGACAAGTTCGCCACCATGACCCAGAGCTTCGGACCCGAGGCCAGAGGCGGCGCTTGCAGTTCGCAGTTGGTGGTGTCGGAAACGCGCGTGCTTTATCCCTATGTCACGGTGCCGGGTGTTTTGGTGGCGCTGTCGCAGGAAGCCTACAACAAGTACGAGCCTGAGCTTGGCAATGGCGGCATTCTGATCGTCGAGCAGGATCTGGTGAAGCAGAAGCCCGATACCGGACGCGTGCAGATTTTCCCGGTTCCGGCCACCCGCTTCGCCGAGGAGTTGGGCAATCGCCTGTTCGCCAATCTGGTTGTGATCGGCTTCTTCGCCGCCGTCACGAAATGCGTGACCCCCGATGCCGTCAAAAAGGCGCTGCCCGAGTTGGTGCCGGGCCGCTTCCTGAAAGCCAATATCCAGGCTTTCGATAAGGGCTACGCCTATGGCAACGAACTGATGGCCACCAGGGACGGCGCTGGGAAAATGGCTGATGTCTGTGAGGCTGTAGAATGACAAAGCGTACGGGCGTCTTCGTCTGCCATTGCGGCAACAATATCGCGGCTACCGTCGATGTGGCGCGCGTGGCCAAGGAAATGGGTGAGGTCGAAGGCGTCATCTTCTCGAAAGACTATGTCTATATGTGTTCCGACCCCGGTCAGAGCACAATGGCCAATGCCATCAAGGACAACAAGCTGGACAGCGTCGTCGTTTCCTGCTGCTCGCCGACGCTGCATGAAAAGACCTTTCGCGAGGTGACGGAAGACGGCGGCGAGTTGAACCCATACCGCTGCGAGATCGCCAATATCCGCGAACAGTGCGCCTGGGTGCACAAGGAAAAGCCCAAGGCCACGGAAAAGGCACTGAAGATCACCAAGGCCGCCATCAAGCGTGTGCAGAACAATCAGTCGCTGACCCCCATTGGCGTTCCCGTCACCAAGCGGGTGATGGTGATCGGCGGCGGTGTCGCCGGCATTCAGGCGGCGCTTGATCTGGCCAATGCCGGGCTTCAGGTGGTGCTGGTCGAAAAAAGCCCCACCCTTGGCGGCAACATGATCAAGCTGTCGGAAACCTTCCCGACGCTCGACTGCTCGCAATGCATTCTCTCGCCCAAGATGGTCGAGGTTTCCAAGAACAAGAACATTAAACTTCTGACCCAGGCAGAGGTTCAGGAAGTTTCGGGCTTTGTCGGCAATTTCAAGGTCAAGGTCCGCCAGAAGGCGATCTTCGTCGATCCCGAACTGTGCAAGATCTGCGACGATTGCTCGAAAGTTTGCCCTACCGTCGTCAAGAACGAATATGACGAGAACCTAACGGCGCGCCGCGCCATTTTCATTCCCTTCGCGCAAGCGATCCCAGCGACCTATACGCTGGATGAAAGCTCCTGCCTGGGATTGAACCCCGTTGTTTGCGGCAAATGCGCCGATGTTTGCGAAGTGGGCGCCATCAATTACGACATGCGTCCGAAGATGATCACCGAGGATGTGGGCGCCATCGTCGTCGCCACCGGATTCGATCTGTACGGCAAGGAGAATCTGGGTGAGTACGGCATGGGCAAGTACGAGGACGTGCTTGACGGCTTGCAGTTCGAGCGCCTGTGTTCGGCATCCGGCCCCACCGGCGGCCATGTCCTGCGCCCCAGCGACCACAAGGAACCCAAGAACGTCGTCTTCATCCAGTGCGCAGGCTCTCGCGATCCTGAATCGCACTGCGCCTATTGCTCGAAGATTTGCTGCATGTACACGGCCAAACACGCCACCTTGTACAAGCATCACGTTCCCGATGGCCAAGCCTATGTCTTCTATATCGACATTCGTTCGGGCGGCAAGGGATACGAGGAATTCGTGCAGCGTTCGATGGAACGCGACGAAGTGATGTATTTGCGCGGACGCGTCTCGAAAGTTTACGAGCAGGACGGCAAGATGGTGGTCAAGGGCGTGGACACCATTTCCGGCAAGAATGTTCAGATTGACGCCGACATGGTGGTTCTGGCTTTGGCCATGCAGCCGTCGAAGGGGACTGCGGATGTCGCCAAGACCCTGAAGATCGGGCGCGACAAGGACGGCTTCTTGGCCGAAGCGCATCCCAAACTGCGCCCTGTTGAAAGTGTTACGGCTGGCATTTTCCTGGCGGGCGCCGCCCAGGCACCCAAAGACATTCCGGAAACCGTCTGCCAAGCCAGCGCCGCCGCCAGCAAGGTGATCGCGCTGTTGTCGAAGGATGAGCTGATGCACAGCCCGGCCATCGCCAAGGTGCGCTTGAGCCACTGCACGGGCTGCGAAATGTGCGTTCAGGCCTGCCCATACGGCGCCATCAGCCTGACCGGCCCTGGCGCCAAGGCCAACGTCAATGACGTTCTGTGCGAAGGTTGCGGCACCTGTCAGGCGGTCTGCCTGCGCGCCGCCATCGACGTGAAGAATATCACGCAGTTGCAGATTCACGACATGATCAACGCCTCTCTTGGAGTGTGAGCGCCGTGGCGAACGCAGTAGAAACCGCCAAGGACGAAACGGGTTTCGAACCCAAGATCGTCGCTTTCCTATGCAAATGGTGCTCGTCGGCGGGCAGCGACCTGGCGGGCGTATCGCGCCTCCAATATCCGTCGAACGCCGTGCCCATCACCATCATGTGCTCGGGTTCCATGTCGCCCATGTTCGTGCTTTCCGCCTTCAACAAGGGGGCCGATGGCGTGCTGGTTTCGGGGTGCCATCCGGGAGATTGCCACTATCTGAAAGGCAATTTTTTCGCCAGACGCAAAATTTATCTTGTGCAGAAGCTGTTGCAGTTCGTCGGCCTTGAGAATGACCGTTTCCGCATGAGTTGGGTGTCGGCCGCCGAAGGCGTGAAATTCGCAGGCGTCGTCGATGAGTTCGTGAAAGACATCAAGAAGCTGGGACCGCAAACCCGGCTGAAGGCGAAGCGCTGATGATCGATGTTGCCGCCCTGAGGGCTCACGCCAAGTCTTTGCTCGAGAAGGGAACCGTGCGCGCCGTGATCGGCTATCGCAAAAGCACGGCTGGTCTGTTGGCCGAACCGGCGACGATTGCCGAAGCCGCACAGGCTGACGATCTGATCTTCGATCCCACCTGCGTGCAGAATTTGGCCCTTTATCTGGTCAACGACAAAAAGGAGCGGGCGCATTCCCGCTCGGACGACAAGCGCCCGGTGGCCGTGGTCGCCAAGGGGTGCGATTCGCGCGCCATTACGGTTCTGTTGCAAGAAAAGCATTTCCCGCGCGAAAGCGTGCATGTGATCGGCGTGTCTTGCGAGGGAACGGGCGTCGTCGATGCCCGCAAACTGGCCAAGAAGCTGGACGGCAAGAAGGCGCTGTCGGTGACTTTCGATGGAGCCGAGGCCTTTTCGGTCATGACCGAAGACGGCGCGCAAAGCATACCCGCCGCCCTGGTGATGGCCGAGCGTTGCCTGGAATGCCGTTCGGCGCATCCGACGCTGTCCGACATGACATTTGGCGAGGCGAAGGCGGACAGGACGTTGCATGCCCCTTTCCAGGCGGTGAAGGCGCGCATGAAGGACGAACAGGACGACCGCTGGTCCTTCTGGGCGCGCCAATTCGACCGCTGTCTGCGCTGCTACGCCTGCCGATCGGTTTGTCCGATGTGCTATTGCGAGGAATGCGTGGTCGACAGCATCAGTTTCGCGGTGCTTCCCGATACCACGGCTGATGAGAAGGCGGATCGCATTAAATGGATCGAGCGTTCTCCCGCCCGTTCCGAGACCGCCATGTACCATATGGTGCGCGCCATCCATCTGGCCGGGCGCTGCGTCGATTGCGCGGAATGCGAACGGGTCTGTCCGGTCAACATTCCACTGCGCCTGTTGAACACGCGCCTTGAGATGGAGGCTTTCGAGACCTTCGAGTACAACCCCGGATCGGATATGAATGCGCCGACGTTGACATCGTCGTTCCGCGATACCGATCCCAACAGTTTCATCAGGTAGGCCCATGTCAAAAAACGTTGCCATGGAGAAGATGCTGAACAAGGCTGATCTGGCCGCCTGGATGGGCAAGCTGGACTCGCATCGCCTGTTCTCGCCTGCTCTCGAAGACGAAGATGTCTGGAACTATATGCCGGTGGACGACGCCGCCAAGGTTCAGCTTAATCACCCCAATACCGTGCGCCCGCCCAAAGGCTTTGTCTTTCCGCAGCGCGAAGTGCTTTACGAATATTCGCAAGTTCCCGGCGAAGCCCCCGTTCTGAACGAGACGCTGCCCGATCCGGCGCCCGCCGTCGTTTTCGGCGTGCGGCCTTGTGATTCGCGTGGGCTGGTGCGTCAGGACATCGTGTTCACCAAAGAGTACGAAGACCCCTATTATCATGGTCGCCGCGCCAAGGTGATCTATGTCGGCCAAGCCTGCAACGCGCCGCCGTCGGCGAATTGCTTTTGCATGTCGGTGGGCGGCTCGCCCTCTGCCGAGGACGGTCTTGACGTGCTGATGACCGAGTTGGACGGCAAGTATCATGTCAAGGCCTTGACCCCGCGCGGCGCCGACTTGCTGGCCAAGGGCGGCGATTTGTTCAAGGACGCGCAATCGTCAGACAAGGCCGCGGTCGAGAAGGCCCATGCGCAAGCCAAGGCGCATCCCCAGCGCCCGATCAAGGATTTGGGCAAGGTGGCGGGCGCCTTGAAGGCGAATTTCGATTCGCCCGCCTGGGACGAGATGGCCAAGGCCTGCATCGGCTGCGGCATCTGCACCTTCCTGTGCCCGACCTGCCATTGCTTCGACATCAGCGACGAAGTGAAATGTTCAAGCCCCTGCAAGGGCGAGCGGGTGCGCACCTGGGATACCTGCCAGTTTCCCGATTTCACCATGCACACGTCGGGACACAATCCCCGCGAGACACTGGGATCGCGCCTGCGCCAGCGCGTGTGCCACAAGTTCCTTTACTTCGTCGAGAACCACGATACTCAGCAATGCACCGGCTGTGGCCGCTGCGTTTCGCTGTGCCCCGTGGGCATCGATATCGTTTCCGTCGTCGAGAGGTTGGGGCAGCCATGAGCCAGAACGCTTACCTGCCGAAGTTGGGGCGCATCGCCGCCATCAAGGAAGAAGTCGCCGGAGCCAGGGCCATCAAGACGTTCCGCATCGAGTTCGTGAACGGCGATGGTTTCGAGCATGATTGCGGTCAATGCGCCATGATCTCTGTGTTCGGCAAGGGCGAGAGCATGATCTCCATCGCCTCGGCGCCGCACATCAAGGATTACAAGCAGTTCAGCATCATGCGCACGGGCCGCGTCACCACGGCGCTGCACGATCTGAATGTGGGCGATGTGGTGGGGGTTCGCGGCCCCTATGGCAACAAGTTTCCGGTCAAGGACTGGAAGGGCAAGAATCTGATCTTCATCGGCGGCGGCTGCGGCCTGGCCCCCATCTGGCCTGTGGTGCAGACGGCGGTCAAGGATCGCGGGCAGTTCGGCAAGATCACGGTGTTCTATGGTGGCCGCTCGTCTCGCGACATCATGTACCGCAACGAGCTTGAGAAGCTGAGGGGCGACGTCGACGTGCATCTGTCGATCGACGCCCAGGAAGAAGGCTGGGACGGCTATTGCGGTTTCGTTCCCGCCAATGTGATGACCAAGGCCCCCAAGGCCGACAACGCCATCGCCATCACCTGCGGCCCGCCGATCATGATCAAATACGTCATCCAAAACTTGAAGGATTTGGGGTTCGAGGATGATATGATCTACACGACCATCGAGAACAAAATGAAGTGCGGCATCGGCAAATGCGGGCGCTGCAACGTGGGCAAGGACTATGTGTGCGTCAATGGCCCGGTCTATTCCTGGGCCGCGCTTAAAGACCTGCCGCAAGAATATTAAGCCTAGTTAGGGGTAAAGAAGATGAACATCACCGGCATGCTCTGGGGTTCGAAGCTCCTGAAGATCGTGGATTTCCCGACGTCGGAAATTCTGGGTCCCGAGGCCAGCGAACACGAGATCAAGGACCTGATCGCCAAATGCGGCGAGGTCTTCGTCAAGCCCATCTTCCGGGGCGGCGTCGGCAAGAAGGGCAAGGCTGGCCTTCTGGGGCGCGCCAAGAACCTGAAGACGGCGCTGGCCGAGAAAGAGCGCCTGTATTTCGCCGTGCACACGCATGGCAACCAGACCGCCAAGGCCCAGGGCGTCACCTTCGAGGGCGCGGTTCCGGCCGAGCATGAAGTGTATGTCTCGATCACCGATTCCACCAAATTCAGGGCGCCGACGCTGACCATCACCCACAAGGGCGGCATGGACATCGAGGAATTGGGCAAGGACGACATCGCGGAAATTCCCTTTGATCCGCTGACCGGCCTGAAGTCGTTCGTCATCACCAACGCGCTGTCCGACATCAAGGCTCCGCGCGAGATCATTTCGCCGTTGGCGCAGAACCTGCCCAAGCTGTGGGACTTGTTCCACCACTATGGCATGACGACGCTGGAGCTGAACCCCATCCGCATGAGCCAGAAGAAGCCCGGCACGCTGACCCCGGTCGCCTGCGACTTCAAATGCGGCTTCGACCAGGACGATCCCCGCGTCAAGCGCTTGAAGCTGCCCTCTGAATTGTTCGCCGTCGATTATTCCGACTTCGAGCAGGAGATCAATCAGCTGCGCACCTATCAGGGCCAGTCCGACGTGTCGGTGATCAATCCCAACGGCACCATCCTGGCTCCCACCTTCGGCGGCGGCGCCAATTCGCTGGTTACCGAATTCCTGGGCGACGACGCCATCATCTCGTCGGATTTCGGCGGCAACCCGCCCTATGAGAAGATGCGCGAAGTGATGCGCATCTGCCTGAAGCATTGGTTGAAGCAGACCAATGTTCTGTTCGTCATCGGCGGCAAGGCCAACAACACCGACATCTTCGTGACCTTCCGCGCCATGGCCGACGCTTTGCGCGAATATGTGTCGGCCAATGGCCCGACGCCGCTTTACGTGGTGATTGGACGCGGCGGTCCCAACCTGTCGCGTGGCCTGCTGGCCTTCAAGGACGTCTGCGATTCCTTGGGTCTTCCTTACCGTATCTTCGCCTTCGATTCGGCGATGACCGATGTCGTTCGCTATGCTCAGGAAGCCGACCGCTGGATGAAGGCGGGCGGGCGCGAGATGCTGGCTAAGAAGCTGGGAGTTGCGGCATGACCCAGATCGTCAAGAAATTCGGCCAGGACCCCGCCCAGGAGAGAGCCATGACCAAAAGCAATGGCAAGTTCAAATATTTCGTCGGCATCAATTCGTTGGCCGAACTCGCAACCCCCACCGACCGCGTTTGCGTGCTCAACATTCTGGGCAACGAGTCCAAGGGCGTCACGCCGACCAGCCACGCCTATTCGGGCGGCAATGTCGTGTTCGGCACCTCGCCGGGCCGCAAGGGTGAAGTTCTGGAAACGCCGATCGGCAACATCCCGGTCTACAACAACGTGCGCGAGGGCCTGGAAGACGGCCACAAGTTCAATGTCGGCGTCGTCTATCTGCCGCCCGCCGCCGTGCGCGACGGCGTGTTCGAGCTGATCCGCGTCAATTCCGAAATCAAGAAGATCGTGATCCTGACCGAGAAGGTCTCGGTGCATGATTCGCGCGAAATCCGCGCTTTGGCCCAGCAACGCAATATCGACGTTTTCGGCGCCAACTGCCTGGGCGTTGCCGATTCTTGGAACCATATCCGCATCGGCGGCGCACTGGGCGGCGACAAGCCCGAAGAATCGCTGCGCAAGGGGTCGGTGGCCATCTACTCCAATTCCGGCAACTTCACCACCACCATGGCCAGCTATCTGGTTGCCGCCGGTTGGGGCACCACCACTTCGGTTTCTTCGGGCAAGGATTTGTACATCCATTTCGCGCCCGCTGAATTCGCCCATGCCTTCGACAATGACGCCCGCAGCAAGGCTGCCGTCATGTACATTGAGCCGGGCGGCTATTACGAAAAAGACATTACCTTCACCAAGCCGGTCATCGCCTGCGTGGTTGGCCGCTGGAAAGCCAAGCTGACGCGCGCCGTCGGTCATGCCGGCGCCATGTCGGGGTCGGGCGACAGCGCCGAGGCCAAGGAAGGCTGGTTCAAGGACATTCTGGGCGTGAAGGACATTTTCACCCCTGAAAATCCTGTCGTGTCTTGGAAGGGCGCGGTGGTCACCAACATTTCGCACATCCCGGCGGCTTTGACGGCGGTGATGAAGCAGCATGGCGTCGAGCCTGATTTCGCGCCCGAGGGCGATCTGACCCTGAAGCCCTGGTTCGGCTCGAACCAAGGAATGCCCATGCCGGCGGCGCTCGACATTCCGTTGGTCGAGCCTTTCCAGCCCTATAAGGACCAGATCGCGGAACTGACCAAGCAGGTCGGCGCCATCTTCCCGCGCGAGAGCATGAAGGACCGTTCGGGCAGTTCGATCATGGACGCCAAGACGCAAGTCACGCGCGTCAGCGGCGTTTCCATTCTGGATACGGCCCGCTATCCGCTGGAGTTTAATTTCTGTCTGGCCTTGCTGCGCGAACACAACGACGACAACGACAACGCCCTGTTCAATGTGGGAATCGCCGCCGACGTCAATCTGCATGGCGACGTGATCGCCACGGTGGCCGATGCGGTGCGGGCGGGCGGCAATGCGCCAAATGCCGTGCTGTCGGCCGCTTGCGCCGTTCAAGGGCCGGGCCGCGTCAAGGCGGCAAGAGACGCCGCCGACGCGCTGATCGAGCTTTTCGGCCATTCCGGCCTGAATGACGGAACCGAGGCCGGTTTCGATCTGAAGTCGGTTCTGCCCACCCCCGAACATCTGTCCAAGCTGACCGGCAAAAAGGCCGACGCCAAGGCCAAGGCCATGCTGGCCGGGTTGAATGCTCGCGGCGCCAAGTCGGTGTTCGTCGATTTCCTGAACGGACTTGACGGACATCCCACCGCCGATGCCGTTCTGGCCGCCATCGCCACCACCATTTGCTGGCCCGCCTTGATGCGCAAGAAAATCTCGCGTCACTCGGCCCGCAACATGGCTTGGTACATGCGTCTGTTCGCCACCATCATCGGCGCGTCGGTCGATAGCGCCCAGCACAAGGCGGATAGTTTCTGCGGCGTTGCCAATGGCGACCTGATGAACAAGTGGTCGGCGACCGAAATCGCCTATCTGGCGCTGATGGGCGAGACGCCCAAGCCGGAACAGTTGTTCCCGTTCCAGGTTCTGTTGGGCCTGATCATTTCAAACGGCGTTGGCACCATTTCGGCCCAGGGCTGCAAGGGCGCCGTGTCGGCGGATGGACCAGAAACGCCCGAGCGCGTCCAGGTCAACAAGGCCATGATCGGCTTCCTGACCCACACCGGCTTTGCCCATGGCGGCAACGGTTTCGAAGGCATCCAGTTCCTGATCGACCAGTTCAAGGAAACGGGCCTTAAGGATGCGGGCGATCCCAAACATGGGCTGGATCTGGTGTCCATGGGCACCAAATTCGCCATGGAATTCGGGGCCGAGAAGAAGGCCAAGAAGGGGGTGGGCGACGGCGTTCGCAACATTCCTGGCGTCAACCATCCGGTCTTCAAGGGCCAGTTGGTCAACAAGGACCCCCGCGAGGTCTATTTGTCCGGCCTGTTCAAGGAACGCGGCGAAGTCAACGTGTTCCACGATTTTTACAGTGCGTTGGTGCAGGCTCTCTACGACAATGGCGTCACGGCGAACGTGTTCTGCGTCAATATCGATGCGGTCATTGCCGCCTTGTTGCTCAAGCTGTTGTGGCCGCGCTACCGTTCGGGCAAGTTCTCGGAACAGGCGCTGGAAACGGCGGCCTTTACGGCATTCCTGTTCGGACGTATGGTCGGCTGCGCCGGTGAAATCGACGATCATACAAACCGTGGACGTAATATGGATACGCGGACCCCGGCCTCTCAATGTAGTTTCGTGTCGTAAGGCAGATCAAACAATCGATTGGGGAAATTGAGAATGACCACGCAAACGCCGAAAATTTATTGGACCAAGGTCGACGAAGCTCCGGCCCTGGCTACGTACTCGCTGCTGCCGATCGTCCAGACCTTCACCAAGGCGGCTGGCGTCGATGTCGAGATGAAGGACATCTCTTTGGCCGGGCGCATTATCGCCAATTTTCCGGAGAATCTGACGCCCGACCAGAAGATCGATGACGAGCTGACTTGGCTGGGCGAACTGACCTTGAAGCCCGAAGCCAACATCATCAAGCTGCCCAACGTGTCGGCCTCGGTGCCGCAGTTGAAGGCGGCGATCAAGGAATTGCAGGCCAAGGGCTACAAAATTCCCGATTTCCCTGAAGACCCCAAGACCGACGCCGAAAAGGACATCAAAGCCCGCTATGGCAAGGTGTTGGGCAGCGCCGTTAATCCCGTGCTGCGCGAGGGCAACTCCGATCGCCGCGCCGCCGCGTCGGTCAAGCAGTTTGCCCGCAACAACCCGCATAAGATGGGCGCCTGGGCACCCACGTCGCAGACGCATGTGGCCCATATGAGCCATGGCGATTTCTACGGCACCGAGAAGTCGGTGACCATCGAAGCCGCCACCGATTACAGGATCGAGTTCGTGGGCGCCGACGGGGCGACCAAGGAGTTGAAGGGCAAGGCCAGCTTGAAGGCGGGCGAGGTCATCGACTGCTCAGTGATGAGCAAGAAGGCCCTGCGCGCCTTTTTCGCCGAACAGATCGCCGACGCCAAGTCGCAGCCGGGTCTTTTGTTCTCGCTGCACCTGAAGGCGACCATGATGAAGGTCTCCGACCCCATCATGTTCGGCCATGCCGTGTCGGTGTTCTTCAAGGACGTTTTCGAGAAGCATGCCGCCACCTTCAAGGAGATCGGCGTCAATCCGAACATGGGCCTGGGCGACCTCTACGCCAAGATCGGCAAGCTGGACGCCGCCAAGAAGGCCGAGATCGAAGCCGACATGGCGGCAGCCATGAAGAACGGCCCCGAGATGGCGATGGTGAATTCCGATAAGGGCATCACCAATCTGCATGTCTCCAGCGACATCATCGTCGATGCCTCGATGCCCGCCATGATACGCGATTCGGGCAAGATGTGGGGACCCGACGGCAAGCTGCACGACAACAAGGCGGTCATCCCCGACCGCAGCTATGCGGGCGTCTATCAGGCCGTGATCGAAGACTGCAAGAAGCACGGCGCCTACGATCCCAAGACCATGGGGTCGGTGCCCAATGTCGGTCTGATGGCTCAGAAGGCAGAAGAATACGGCTCGCACGACAAGACTTTCGAAATGTCGGCCAGTGGCGCGGTGCGCGTGGTCGATGGTTCGGGCAAGGTCTTGATGGAGCAGAAGGTGGAGGAGGGCGACATCTTCCGCATGTGCCAGGTCAAGGACGCGCCGATTCAAGATTGGGTCAAGCTGGCCGTGTCGCGCGCCCGTCTGTCCAACACGCCCGCCGTCTTCTGGCTGGATAGCAATCGCGCCCATGACCGCGAAATCATCAAGAAGGTGGAAAAGTATCTGAAGAACCACGACACCAGCGGTCTTGATATCCGCATCATGTCGCCGGTCGAGGCCACCAAGTTTTCGCTTGAGCGCATCCGCAAGGGCCAAGACACCATCTCGGTCACCGGCAATGTGTTGCGCGATTACCTGACCGACCTGTTCCCCATCCTGGAACTGGGCACCAGCGCCAAGATGCTGTCCATCGTTCCTCTGATGAGCGGCGGCGGGCTGTTCGAGACCGGTGCCGGTGGTTCTGCGCCCAAGCATGTCCAGCAGTTCCAGGAAGAGGGTTATCTGCGCTGGGATTCGCTGGGCGAGTTCCTGGCCCTGGGTGTGTCGCTAGAACATCTGGCTCAGACCTTCAAGAACGCGAAGGCCCAGGTTTTGGCCGACGCGCTGGATGCGGCGAACGCCAAGATTCTCGAGCACAACCGTTCGCCTGCCCGCAAGGTCGGCGAGATCGATAACCGTGGCAGCCATTTCTACCTGGCCATGTATTGGGCCCAGGCGCTGGCCGCCCAGACCAAGGACAAGGACTTGGCGGCTCGTTTCGCCCCCTTGGCCAAGGTCCTGACCGAGAACGAGGCCAAGATCAATGCCGAGCTGATCGGCGCGCAGGGCAAGCCGGTGGACACGGGCGGCTATTACAGCCCCGACTTCGACAAGACCTCGAAGGCCATGCGTCCCAGCGCCACGCTGAATGCGGCCTTGGCGGCGGTTTAATTTAGCGAACGCTGAAATGGACGCCGACTAACAAATTAGGTGGCGGCCTCCCCACTCAAAGGGGTGGCCGCCATTTTTCTGTATGCTATAAAGGGGCCGCCTTCGGCCCTCCATCCATCGAAAGGAGCCTCTCGTGCTTGAAGCCTATCGCAGCCATGTCGCGGAACGCGCCGCCCAGGGGATTCCCCCCCTTCCTTTGACCGCCAAGCAAACGCAGGACCTGATCGGTCTGCTGTTGAATCCGCCCAAGGGCGAGGAGCAGTTCCTGGTCGATCTGCTGGTCAACCGCGTTCCGGCGGGCGTGGACGATGCCGCCAAGGTGAAGGCGGAATTCCTGACCAAGGTCGCCAAGGGCGAGACGGCTTGCTCCCTGATTTCGAAGGTCAAGGCTACCGAACTGCTGGGCACCATGCTGGGTGGTTTCAACGTGAAGCCCATGATCGATCTTCTGGCCTGTCCGGAATGCGGCGCTGTGGCTGCCGAGGGCTTGAAGAAAACGCTGCTGATTTTCGACTTCTTCAACGACGTGAAGGCGCTGGCCGATAAGGGCAACGCCAACGCCAAGGCGGTGATGACGTCGTGGGCCGAGGCGGAATGGTTCACCAGCCGCCCCGAAGTGCCGAAAAGCCTGACCGTGACCGTTTTCAAGGTGACGGGCGAAACCAACACCGACGATCTGTCGCCCGCTCCCGACGCTTGGAGCCGTCCCGACATCCCCCTGCACGCCCTGGCCATGCTGAAGAATCCTCGCCCCGGCATCGAGCCGGAGGAAGTAGGCAAACGCGGTCCTGTCAAGCTGATCGAAGGTCTGCGCGCCAAGGGCCATCCGGTGGCCTATGTCGGCGACGTGGTGGGCACCGGCTCGTCGCGCAAATCGGCGACCAACTCGGTTTTGTGGTTCACCGGCGACGACATCCCCTTCGTCCCCAACAAGCGTTTCGGCGGCGTCTGCCTGGGTTCCAAGATCGCCCCCATCTTCTACAACACCATGGAAGACGCGGGCGCTTTGCCGATCGAACTCGACGTCTCCAAGATGGAGATGGGCGACGTGGTCGAACTGCGGCCCTATGAAGGCAAGGCGCTGAAGAACGGACAGGAGATTTGTTCCTTCACCGTCAAGTCCGACGTCATTTTCGACGAAGTGCGCGCCGGCGGCCGCATTCCGCTGATCATCGGTCGCGGCCTGACCACACGCGCCCGCGAATCCCTGGGGCTGAAGCCGTCCACCTTGTTCCGCACGCCCAACCAGCCCGCCGATACCGGCAAGGGCTTTACCCTGGCCCAGAAGATGGTGGGACGCGCCTGCGGCCTGCCCGAAGGCAAGGGCATCCGTCCGGGCGCTTATTGCGAACCCAAGATGACCACTGTGGGGTCGCAAGACACCACCGGCCCCATGACCCGCGACGAGTTGAAGGACCTGGCCTGTCTGGGCTTCTCGGCCGATCTGGTCATGCAGTCCTTCTGCCACACGGCAGCCTATCCCAAGCTGGTTGACGTGAAGACCCATCAGACGCTGCCCGGCTTCATCAGCACGCGCGGCGGCGTTGCCTTGAATCCCGGCGACGGCGTGATCCATTCCTGGCTGAACCGCATGCTGCTGCCCGATACCGTGGGTACGGGCGGCGATTCGCACACCCGTTTCCCGATTGGCATTTCCTTCCCCGCCGGTTCGGGTTTGGTGGCCTTCGGCGCAGCCACCGGCGTCATGCCCCTGGACATGCCGGAAAGCGTGCTCGTGCGCTTCTCGGGCAAGATGCAGCCCGGCATTACGCTGCGCGATCTGGTCAACGCCATTCCTTATGCCGCCATCAAGCAGGGCCTGCTGACGGTGGAGAAGAAGGGCAAGAAGAACATCTTCAATGGCGTGATCCTGGAAATCGAAGGTCTTCCCGACCTTAAAGTCGAACAGGCTTTCGAACTGACCGACGCTTCGGCCGAACGCTCGGCCGCCGCTTGCACCGTGCGCCTGAACAAGGAGCCGGTGATCGAATATGTGCGCTCGAACGTGACGCTTCTGAAGTGGATGATCGCCAACGGCTATCAGGACAAGAACGCGCTGGAACGCCGGGTCAAGGCGATGGAAGCCTGGCTGGCCAAGCCCGTGTTGCTGGAACCCGATGCGGATGCCGAATATGCCGCCGTCATCGAGATCGACATGAACACGATCAAGGAACCGATCCTGGCCTGTCCGAACGATCCCGACGACGTCAAGCTGCTCAGCGAAGTGCAGGGCGACAAGATCGAGGAAGTGTTCATCGGCTCATGCATGACCAATATCGGTCACTTCCGCGCCGCCGGAAAAATTCTGGAAGGAAAGAAGGACATCCCGGCTCGTCTGTGGGTGGCTCCGCCCACCAAGATGGACGCCATGGTGTTGACCGAGGAGGGCTATTACAGCCTGCTGGGCGTTGCTGGCGCTCGCATGGAAATGCCCGGCTGTTCGCTGTGCATGGGCAATCAGGCGCAGGTGAAGACGGGGTCGACGGCGGTCTCCACCTCGACCCGTAATTTCCCCAACCGCTTGGGCATCGACACCAGGGTCTATCTGTCGTCGGCGGAACTGGCCGCCGTCTGCGCTCTGCTGGGCAAAATTCCGACGCCTAGCGAGTACATGGAGCACACCAAGATGCTGGCCGAGAAGTCTGCCGACATCTATCGCTACATGAACTTCGACCAGATCGGCGCCTTCAGGGACGCTGCGGAATAAAGACCGTCATGGCCGGGCTTGACCCGGCCATCCACGTGGACCCCCGGATCAAGTCCGGGGGTGACGGAGTGGGGTTTCAGGCGAGGCGTCGGAGCAATCCGGCGCCTTAGCCCTTTTTCTGCACTACAAGCCGTAAAAATCGCTTGCGCCTGCCCGCAGGTCTGCTACCACCCCCTTCAATCATGATTGCGTTCGATTCTCTTCCCCAGGCTGAGCTGGCCGACGATGGTGGTCGGTCCCTCGAGGCCCAATTGCTGGTCACGGCCGACCCGGCCCCGGCCATTGCCCAGGCTGTGGCCTTGGGCTATGCCGTCATGCCTGCCGGGGGATTGACCAGCGCCATTGGCGCCTTTGCCTACGATCACGAATTGGTTAAGAACTTCAAAGGGGTGCTGGCCGTTCGCCCCAAACAGTCGCCCGAGCCGGAATTGGCCGAACCCGGCACGCCGCTGGAAAAGCTGAAAACCAACCAGATCATGATCGATCCAGCCACCGCCACGGTATCGGCGGGGGCGGGGCTGACCTTTTCTCAGGTGAATGACGTTTTGGGCCATGTGGTGGGGCCTGCCGCCCGTGTGCTGGTCGATCTGACCAGCATCGGTTCGGCGATGGTCGGCGGCGTAGTGGCTTCGGGCAGCATGGGGCCGTTGCGCCTGCGCCCCTCGGCCAGTCTGGTTGGGGTTGCCCTGGCGGCTGGCGGGGCCGAAGCCGAATTGCTGACCGGGGACGACATCTTCCGGGCGGAGGGCATGCAGGGCTGGACGGGGCTGGTCACGGCGGCTCGCCTGCGCTATTTCGAAACGCCTTTGAACGAATTCGGGCTGGTCCTGCCCGTCCAATCGGGCGACACCGACGCGCTGGGCGATTTTCTGGCCTATCTGCATCCCTGGACCAAGACGGACGTGCCTGAAAGCGGCAGTTCGCTGGTTGGGGTCAAGGATGAAGCGACCATCGTCAATGGCGTGGAACTGGTGACGAGAAACTCGCTTGAGCAATTCATTTTGCACGCGGGCGATGATTCCTTGAAGGCCAAGGCCCAAAATCTTTTGCAAAGCTGCGACTATGCTGGTGCCGATTGGCTGGCTTGCATCACCGGCTGGTCGGATCATGCGGTGGATGACGTGCTGGTCATGTTGCTGGATGAGGAAACCGAAACCATCGGCGGCGTGATGATCGATTTCGGCGTCGGTTTTTCGTCGGGGTCCGAAATGGACGCCTTTCGCGCCATCCGCGAAGGCGCGCCCGATTTGGCGCGCACCAAGGCAAGGGTAACGCCGCCAGGCCAGTTGAAGCCATGGACCACCTCGTCCGACGTCAATCTGGTCTGCCTGGAAAAAGATACGACGCCGCTGGCCAACGCCCTGTCTTCCTACCAGACATATCGCGAAGCGGTTGACGCGCTGGGCTTGACGTATGAAGGCAGACTGAAGACCGAAATGACGGTTTACGGCCATCTGAATCCGCATGGCCTTGACCCGCATCATCGGGTTATTCTGACCGGCGCGCCAGAATTCAAGGACGATCTGGCGGCTGCGGCCAAACAGGTGGGCGAATTGAAAAAGGCCCTGATGCGCGATCTGGTGCGGGTGGCCAATGGCTTTGGCGCCGTCATCAATGGGGGCGAGAAGGGAGCGCCTTCGCTGGTGGATCTGATGCGGGCGCTGGGCGGCGAGGCGGGTTTGCCGTCCAATCTGCAATCGGACCTTGCCCGCGCCCGGGCGGCCATTAAGAAGGCGCCCCGGGCATTTTCCTTCCGAGCGCCCGTCGAGTTATTGCAAGGGGAATAAGCAGATGATCGAAAGAACCATCGAGAAGGCACTTTTCGCCAGTCGCTGGCTGCTGGCTCCGATGTATTTGGGCCTGGCGCTGGTGCTGATCATTCTGGCCATCAGCTTCGGCATCGAAGGGGTTCACATGCTGTCGGGGCTGGTCACCACCGGCGAGGGCGACATCATTCTGGCCACGCTCGGCCTGATCGACATCGTTCTGGTGGCCAATCTGGTGGTGATGGTCATTTTAAGCGGCTATGAAAATTTCGTCTCCACGATTGACACGGCGCGCAACGAAAAAGATGCGCCCGATTGGATGGGCAAGGTGGATGCCGGGACCTTGAAGATCAAGGTGGCGGCTTCCATCGTCGCCATCTCGTCGATCCATCTTCTGAAGGCCTTCATGAACATCAGGGACTATCCGAACGACAAGCTGATCGGCATGGTGGGCATTCACATGACCTTTGTCATTTCCGCCTTGTTGCTGGCCTGGATCGACAAGATCGCTTTTGCCGCCCATCGGGAGCATTGATCCTTGGTCCGGCGGGAGCATTGGCCGCTTTTTGTTAAGCTGGGCCTGCTGCCGCTGCTTTTTCTGGCGCTCGAGTCCTGGCTGCGCGCCCAGGCCGGTCCCTTCTGGATATGGTTTCATGTCGATCCCAATTACTTCTATCTGCTGAACGGGCTGATGCTGGCGGTGGGGGAAACCCCCGCCGACGTTTTTCATCCCGGCACGCCGGTTCATGTTCTGGTAGCGCTGATCCTGCGCGTGGCGCATCCCTTGGCCACCAGCGAGGAACTGGCCAATTTGGTGCTGAGCTATCCTGAACATTATCTCGCCATCGCCAGCCGGGCGATGATCAGCCTGAATGCCGCAGCCCTGCTGGTCTTGGGTTTGTCGGCCTATCGGGCGTTCGGTCGCTTCCTGCCCGCCCTGGCGGCGCAGACAGCCCCTTTCGCCACCATGTTCGTGATGAAGCAGGCCTATCACGTCAAGCCCGAGCCGTTCCTGCTGCTGGCGGCTTCGCTGATGGGGTGCTTTCTTTTTGAATTCATTCGCCACCAAGAGACGGATCGAAAATCCTTTTCAATCTATTTCGGCATCGTCGCCGGTTTCGGCGCAGCCTCGAAATTGCTGTTCGCACCCATCGCCCTGGCTCCGCTTTTTGTATTGGCGACAAGGCAACGCATCGGACTTTATGTTCTGGCAGCGGCGGCGGCCTTTCTGATTTGTCTATTGCCAGCGGCTGGCAACTGGGATGTGTCGGCGGCCTATTTCGCCCGTATGATCCAGGGTAGTGGTTCCTATGGCGGCGGCGCAGCCACCTTCGTCGATTGGGCCGCCTATCCCGGCAACTTGGCCAAGGTCTTCGCAGGCAAACCCGTATTCTTGGCTCTTCTCGTTCTGTCCCTGTTGGCCTTGGCTTTCAGGTGGCGTTTGGGGGTTGCGCGCAGCACTTCCTGGCGGGCGCTGGAAGGGATTGTGGCCGCGCAGGTGGCGATGGCGCTGCTGGTCGCCAAACACCCTATCGCCTATTACATGGTGGCGGCGGTGTCGCTAATTGGCGTTCAGGCCGCCTTGCTGATCGTGCTGGGCGAGGAGCTGACAGGCGCTAGGCGCTGGTGGCGTCCGGCGATGGCTGGCCTTCTGATCGCGCTGGGGATCAGCCGCATCGGCGCCATTTACAAGGATGCGACCGAATTGGCCGATTGGCGGGACAAGGCGCAGTCGCTTGACATGCAGGCTTATGATTCTTGCACCCAGGTCTATTTCGATTTCGCCACCAGCCCGACTTACGCCCTTTATATGGGCGACATGATGGCGAAATGGCGGTGGGCCGAACGCCTTGCCAGGATGTATCCAGCATCCAATCAAGTGTTCATGAATTTCTTCACCGGCGATCCCAGACGTTGGGGCGAACGGATCGATCTGCAAGCAGAAATCGCCAAACGTCCGTGCCTGGCTTTGCGCGGCGCATGGGACGGGGCGATGAAAAGTTACCTTTCGAAACTGGCGCCGGATGCGAAAATAACTGGCCAGTGTCTGGCGGGGCAGGAATTTCTGCTGACTGTCGGCATCGAAGCTAAATGCAGCCGTTGAGAAGGCGCGCAGGCGCGTTTTCGTCTTCCCAGCGAAGCGTTATGTTCAAGACTTCGACGCGATCCTGAATATCCTTGGGCAGACGCACATGGTCCTTGGCGGTGGTGACCAGCCTTGCCTGCAAGTCCTTGGCCTGCTCGAGCAATGCCTCGATTTCGCATTCGGTGTAGGCGTGATGATCGGGGAAGGGGAAGGCCATCGCGATCTTCGCCCCTTGTTCTTGCAAGGTGGCGAAAAATTTCTGAGGGCGTCCGATTCCCGCAAAGGCGACCACGGATGAATCCTTAAAGGAAACGTTGGTCGCGTCGGCGATGATGCTGGCCTTGAAGACCGGCAAGGCACCCATCCGCGACAAGACATCGCATTTATCCTGACCGATCAGCACGACCGCCTTGGCGCGCTTGACGCCGTCGGCCACGGGTTCGCGCAAAGGCCCTGAAGGAATGACGCGACCGTTGCCGAAACCCGTTTCGCCATCGACGACAAGGATCGGCAAATCCTGGAACAGGCTGGGATTCTGAAAGCCATCATCCATCACGACGACATCAGCGCCTTTTGCAATGGCGGCATGGGCGCCCTTTGCCCGGTCGGATGATATCCAGGTGGGAGCGATGGCGGCGTGCAGCAGCGCTTCGTCGCCGACTTCCCTGGCCGTGTGGCGGGCGGGATCAACTTGCAAAGGGCCAGTCTCGCAGCCGCCATAGCCGCGCAGCAAGATGGCCGGTCTTTTGCCAAGTGCCTGCAGATGGCGGACCAAGGATTGCACGACAGGCGTTTTGCCCGCTCCCCCCGCCACCAGATTGCCGACGCAAATCACGGGCACGCTGGCTTTCTCAGGTCTGGAGAAAGCGCGCTTCATGCGCCCTCCCGCCGCATAGAGACAGCCCAGCGGGGCCAAAATGTTTCCCCAGGCGCTTTGTTTATGCTGCCAGAAATCAGGCGCGCGCATTCATGCGCTCCAGAAGCGGCGACAAGGCTGCTAGAATGCGATTGAGCACGCCCGCCTCGTTGCCTGCAAAGGACAAAGCCGCATCGGCCAAGCCCCGGCGCTCGATCTCGTGATCGAGAAGATGGGATACTTCGCGGATCAAACCTTGCTCGTCGGCAACTTCGCGGGCGGCGCCCGCCACCAGCAGCCGGTAGGCCACATCGCGGAAATTGTCCATTTTCGGCCCCATCAGGACGGCAACGCCCAGCTTCGCCGGTTCGATGGGATTTTGGCCGCCCGAGGACAAGATGGATTTTCCCATGAAGGCGATGTGGGTCAGCCGGTAGAACAGGCCCATTTCACCCATCGTGTCCGCCAGATGGATATCCGTCTGGGCTGTTATTTCATCTTGCTTCGAGCGTCTGGCGACAACCAGACCCATGTCGCGCAGATCGCTGGCGATCTCGTCGGCGCGTTCCGGATGCCTGGGTGCGATCAAGGTCAACAGGTTGGCGTGACGCGATTTCAAGGCCAGATGCACGCGCCCGGCCATCATCTCCTCGCCCGCATGGGTGCTGGCGGCGATCCAACTGGGGCGATGCAGATGCGAGCTTTCCAAAAGGCGCAACTCGTCGGAATCGACGGGCAATTGCGGGGCGGAGAATTTCAGGTTGCCGGGTGTTGCGACGCGCCTGGCGCCCAGGGCATGCAGGCGTTGGCTGTCTTCTTCCGTCTGTCCAAGGCACAGGTCAAAGGCGCCCAACAGATGCCGCGCCAGGTTGGAGAAGCGCCGCCAATTGGCAAAACTTCTGTCCGAGACGCGCCCGTTGATCAGCGCCATCGGGATGCCGCGATTGGCCGTTTCGGCAATCAGATTCGGCCATAATTCCGATTCCAACCACAGGGCCAGATCGGGTTTCCAGTGGTCGAGAAAACGGCGTACCCAAGGTGCCCGGTCGACGGGCACGAACTGGTGAATGGCGTTGGCGGGAAGGCGGCTGGCCATCATACGAGCCGAGGTGACGGTGCCGGTAGTCATCAGTACCGTTTGGCGCGCCGCCAGCTTCTCGATCAGGGGCAGCGAGGACAGCGCCTCGCCCACCGACGCGCCGTGAATCCAAATCAGCTTGCCTTGCGGGCGCTCATGCGTATAGCGGCCCATGCGCTCGGGCATGCGCAACGGGTCTTCCTTGCCTCGGCGCTTGCGGCCAGCCAGATAAACCGGCAGCGCGGGGCCGATGGTGGTCGTCAAACCGCGATAGAGGCGCAGCATCATGGCGAAGCCTCGTTGTTCAGGGGGGCCGGTTCGATGGGAACAAGGCCCATGCGGCGGTCGGCTTCAGCGCTAATGACGTTCAGACGGTCTTCAAGCAGTTGGTTGAGGGCCGCGATCTGATCCTTGTCGGCATCCCGTGGAACCTCGACCGGTTCGCCCCAGACGAATACTATACCCTTTCCGAAGGGTCGGGGCAGCAGGAAACGATCCCAGGTGTTCATGAAACGGCTGGGGGCGGCGGAATAGGTGACAGGCAAGATCGGCACACCGGAAAGGCGCGCGATGTTGATGACGCCGTCACTGCAGCGCATGCGTGGACCCTTGGGGCCATCGGGCGTGATCCCGACGCACCCGCCTTCCTTGATCTTTTTGATGATGGCGCGCACGGCCGGACCGGCGCCGCGCGTCGTGGACCCGTTGATGGAATCAATGCCCAAATGGGCCACCGTGCGTGAGATCAGCAATCCGTCGCGATGCTGCGATGCCAGCATATGGAACGAGTGTTTTTTTGGCCAAATATAGGGCATCATCAAAATGCGACCGTGCCAGAACGCCATGATGAACGGCTTGCCCTGGCTCCAGAACGCTTCGGGGATATGGATGTTTTCCGTCGTCACCTTCTGGGTGGCGTGGATCAGGCGGATGTAATTGGCCGCCAGCCAGCAGGCCAGATAGCGGACGACATCGCTTCTCAGAATGCTTTTCCTCAGCCGCTTGTAAAATTCCCGGGCCGTCATGGCGAAGCGCTGCCGTTGGCATGCGGGATGGCCTGCAAGGCATGCAGGCGGGCATAAAGCCCGTTTTGCTCAAGCAGGCCAGCATGCGTCCCGCTTTCGGCGACGCGGCCCTGATCGATCACGAAAATCTTGTCGGCATGGGTGATGGTGGACAGACGGTGCGCGATTACCAAGGTGGTGCGGCCTTGCATCAGCTTGTCGAGCGCCGTTTGCACGGCGCGCTCGGATTCGGTGTCGAGCGCGCTGGTGGCTTCGTCAAGCAGCAAGATGGGGGCGTTGCGCAGCATGGCCCTGGCGATGGCAAGCCGCTGGCGCTGGCCGCCCGACAGTTTCACGCCATGTTCGCCCACCGTGGTGTCGTAGCCTTGGGGAAGGGCCGTGATGAAGTCGTGCGCCGCCGCCGCCCTTGCCGCCGCCTCGATCTCGTCTTGCGAGGCGCCCAGGCGGCCATAGGCGATGTTGGCGCGGATGGTGTCGTCGAACAGCACCACTTCCTGGCTGACCAAGGCCATTGATGAACGCAGGCTGGCCAGTTGCACCTTTTGCACATCCTGGCCGTCGATGGCGATGGTTCCTTCCTGCACGTCGTAGAAGCGGGGAATCAAATTCTGGATGGTCGATTTTCCAGCACCCGAAGGCCCCACCAACGCCACCGTCGCCCCTGCGGGAACCTCCATCGACAAGCCGTGCAACGCGCCTTTCTCGGCATTGTAGGCGAAGTGCACATTCTGGAAGCGAATGGCGCCCCCCTTGATCTCAAGCGGCTTGGCGTCGGGTGCTTCTTGGATGCTGGGCACTGTGTCCAGCACTTCGAACACGCGCTGGGCCGCCGACAGCCCTTCTTGCAGATTGGCGTTCAAATTCGCCAAAGCCTTCAAAGGCTGATAGGCCATGAGAAGCGCCGTGATGAACGAGAAGAAGGCGCCCGCCGTGGTCGCCCCTTCGATCACGCGGCTGCCGCCATAGACGATCACCACCGTGACTGCGGCGCCGCCCAGCGTTTCCATGATCGGGCTTGACCACGAGCGGGTGCGCGAAGCCCTGAAGTTCAGCTTGAAGATGTTTTCGACGATGTTGGCGACGCGGCTGGATTCATATCGTTCCATGCCATAGGCCTTGACGACCCGGATGCCCTGGAAACATTGCTCGATCAACGTGGTGAACAGGCCCCATTCTTCCTGCGTGTTGGCGGTGACGCGCCGAATGCGTCTGCCCAGTTTGATGATGGGCAGGATGGTCAGCGGGAAGACGAAGAATGAAATGCTGGCCAGCATCCAGTCTTGATAGAACATGACGGCGACCAGAAAGAGGACCGACAGCGAGTCCTTGCCGACGCTGACCAGAGCGTTCGAAACGGCGGCGCGGATCAGATTGACGTCGGTATTGAAACGCGACAGCAGGCGGCCCGTGGTGGTGGCGTGGAAATAGGCGATGTCCTGGGTCAGCATGTGGCGGAACAGCCGGTCTTGCAGATCGGCGATGATGCGCAGACCCACGAAGCTCATTTGCACCGACGAGCCGTAGCTGGCCAAACCCTTGACGACGGCGGTGGTCAGCACGGCCAGCCCCACCGGCCACAGCATGTCCATGCGCCGTTCCACGAACACTTTGTTGACGACCGGGTCCATCAGCCAAGCCGAGGCGGCGGTGGCGGCCGCCACCACGCCCATCAGGATCAGCGACAGAACGATCTTGCCGGCATAAGGGCGAATGCTGTCCTTCGCCAAGCGCCGGATCAGGCGCAGCGACGATTGGTCCAGCTTGATTTTCTTCTTCTTTGTCAAAAGACTAGGCTCCAGCCCCTGCCGTGGGGCCAGGACCATAGCATGTTGGGAAACCAACTTAAAGCGGGGCCAAAGCCGCCGTTTTCGGGCTGGCCGGTTCGGGAAAGGCCCGTCCGGAATCGAACGGGTCCAGATTGGCCAGGAATTGGCGGGCCGAGACTTCCCAGGAATAGTCCAGGGCATGGGCGCGGCACAGGCCGGGTTCGATGGTCACGGCGGTCAGGCTGGCCTTGGCCAGATCATCGTCCAGGCATCCGGCGGGCGAGCCGCCCAGCACGTCTTGCGGTCCAGCCACCGGATAGGCGGCTACCGGCAGGCCCGAAGCCAGGGCTTCCAGCAAGACGAGACCAAATGTGTCGGTGCGGCTGGGAAAGACGAACAAGTCGGCGGATCGGTAATGCCGCGCCAGATCTTCGCCCACTTTGGCACCCAGAAATCTCGCCTTGGGGTAATGGCCCTTCAATTGCTCGAGCTGCGGGCCATCGCCCACCACGACCTTGGTGCCGGGAATATCCAACGCCAGAAAGGCCTCGATGTTTTTCTCAACCGCTACCCGCCCGACATACAGGCTGATCGGGCGCGCCCAGGGATAAAGCTCGTCATCCTTCAAACCTGGGCGAAACAGCGCCGTATCGACGCCCCGCGTCCAGCGGCGGATGTTCTTGAAGCCGCGCGCCTTCAACTCGTCCTCGATCGATTGGGTCGCCACCATGACCGCCGAGGCGGGTGCGTGAAACCAGCGCACCAGTTTGTAGGTCATGCCAACCGGAATGCCGGAGCGGGCGTGGATATATTCCGGAAAGCGGGTGTGGTAGGCGGTGGTGAAGGGCAGGCCGCGCTTCACGCAGTATCGCCGTCCGGCTAGGCCCAGCGGGCCTTCGGTGGCGATGTGAATGGCGCAAGGTTGATGACGCTCGATCAGCTTGGCCATCTTGCGCCCAGGCAACAGCGACAGGCGGATTTCCGGATAGGTGGGGCAGGGGATGCTTTTGAACTGGTCCGGCGTGATGGCGATCACTTCATGGCCCAGCTTGGAAAGCTCTTCGCTTAAAGTAACGAGCGTACGGACGACGCCATTGATTTGAGGATGCCAGGCGTCGGTGATGACGAGGATACGCATTCCGGTTCCTTTGTTTGGAAGAGTGAAAGTTGACGCAAGGCCATCCAGTGCAGGATTTCCAGGCGTCCGTCCTTGTGTTCGACCAGCGCCGTGCAGCTTTCCACCCAGTCGCCGGTATTGGCGTAGGTGACGCCCGACAGATCGCGCAGCTCGGCATTGTGGATATGGCCGCAGACGATGCCGTCAACGTCGCGGCGCACCGCCTCGCTGGCCATCGTCTCTTCGTATTTGGCCATGTATTGAACGGCGTTCTTGACCTTGTGCTTCAAATAGGCCGACAGCGACCAGTAAGGTAGGCCCATGCCGCGCCGGACGGCGTTGAACCACTGATTGACCTTAAGGGCCAGCGTGTAGGCCCAATCGCCCAGCAAGGCCAGCCATTTGGCGTATTTGACCACGCCGTCGAAAGCGTCGCCGTGCAGCACCAGCAACCGCCGACCGTCGGCTGTTTCGTGAACGGCCTCCTCCATCACTTCGATGTCGCCGAATGTGTGTTCGGTGTAGTCGCGGGCGAATTCGTCGTGATTGCCGGGGATGAAGACAACTCTGGCGCCCTTGCGCGCCTTGCGCAGGATTTTCTGCACCACGTCATTATGGGCCTGCGGCCAGTACCACGAGCGCTTGAGACGCCAGCCGTCCACGATGTCGCCCACCAGATAAAGATGGTCGCTTTCGGTGTATTTCAAGAAATCGAGAAGGAATTCCGCCTTGCACCCGCGGGTGCCCAAATGCACGTCCGAAATCCAGATGGTCCGGTAATGCTGCATGTCGGAAAGGGCGTTCATCGTCAAACCGGGCTGTGGATAAGCTCTTAAAACCATTTCTTGTAGTCTTATTCCAACTGGAAGCAAGACTTTGTAGGTGTGTCATTAATATTTAACACCCGTGTCTTTGTGTTGTCATAATGGTTACTTACATTGCTGGCTGACATTGATTTGAAACAGAGCGGGTTATAGGCGGCATGACCTACGATTCCATGATTTCCCCCGAGATGAAGCCCTTCAGCGAAGTCAAACCCCGGCGCGTCGCCGTTATCTTCAATCCCACGGCGGGCCGCCGTCATGGCTGGCGCTTTCAGGCCACGGTGGAAAGACTCGAAGGCCATGTGACGCTGTTCCGCACGACCAAACCCAATGACGCCACCGAGATGGCGCTTGGCATGGTGGGCGATGGGGTGGATGTCGTGGTGGCGGCGGGCGGCGACGGCACCATCAACGAGGTGGTGAACGGCTTGGCGGGCAGTTCGGTGGCGATGGGCATCATTCCGCTGGGGACGGCCAATGTGATGGCGCATACGCTGGGCATCGGCACCAAGCCCACCCGGGTTTCGGCGGCCATCAATCAGGGCAAGCGTAGGCGTTTGCATTTGGGGCGCATCACATCGCCAGACCAGCCGGGCGGGCGCTTGTTCGTGCTGATGGCGGGGGCGGGGTTCGACGCGCAGGTGGTGGCCGACGTCAGTTCGGCCCTGAAGCGCCATACCGGCGCCCTGGCCTATGTGGTCGAAACCCTGGGCGGGGCGTTCAAATACGCCTTTCCGCCTTTGTCGATCAGCGTCGATGGCAAAGCGCATCAGGCGGTGACGGCGGTGGTCTGCAACGGCCCGCTTTACGGCGGTCCGTTCACGGCGGCCCCCAGGGCCGATCTGGAAAAGCCCGGTTTCGAAGTGCGGCTGCTGCAACGTTCAGGGATCAAGAATGTGCTGCGCTATGGCGCGGCCCTGGTGACGGGTCGCTTGGACACGTTGCCCGACGCTCCCAGCGTGCTGGGTACGTCGGTCGTCTTCGCAGGTCCAGAAGGTCTTCCACTGCAGGCCGATGGCGACATCCTGGCCCATCTTCCCGCCACCATCACGCTGGCGGAAGAAACGGTGGACGTGCTGGGGTAAGCCCTATCCGCCAGCTACCGTCATGCCTTCTATGCGCAGGCTGGGGCTGTCGGTTCCCGCCTTGAAGACCAGATCGCTGGCGGGCGTCAGGTTCAAGAACATGTCCTTCAGATTCCCGGCCACCGTCATTTCGTTGACTGGAAAGGAAATCCGCCCTTTCTCGATCCAATAGCCCGCAGCACCCCGGCTGTAATCGCCGGTGATGCCGTTCACGCCCATGCCGAAAAGATCGGTCACGTAAAATCCGTCGTCGATGTCCTTGATTAGATCGTCAAGGGAGAGCGTCCCAGCCTCAAGATACAGGTTGCTGGGCGAAGGCGAGGGCGGACTTGACGTTCCCCGCGAGGCGTGACCGGTGCTTTTCAAGCCCAATTGGCGGGCCGAGCGCAGATCGAGCAGCCAACTGGTCAGCCTTCCGTCCTCGATCAGGTGCATCCGCTTGTTGGGCAGCCCTTCGGCGTCACAGGGACGCGATTTCAGTCCGCGCAGACGGTGCGGGTCATCGACGATGCGAATGCCGGGCGCAAAGACCGGCTGGCCCATCCTATCTTTCAGAAAGCTGGTGCCCCGCGCGATCGATGCGCCATTGATGGCGCCGACGAAATGGCCCAGCAGACTGCGGGCGATGCGCGATTCGAAAACCACCGGCACTTTGGCGCTGGGCATTTTGCGGGCGTTCAAATGCCTGACGGCGCGTTCGCCCGCTTCGTGCCCCGTCTGTTCGGGCGGCGGCAGATCCTTGAAGTGAACGGCGGTGGCCCAATCGTAATCCCTGGACATGCCAAGTCCTTCGCCCGCCAACACGGCGGCGGATTGCGAATAGGAAGTGACGGTGCTTTCGCGCAACATGCCGTTCGAGCCTGCGATGACAAAGCTGGTGCGCCCCCAACTGGCGTCAGCGCCTTCCGAATTGTTGATGCCGGGCACGGCCCTGGCCGCTTCTTCGCAGGCCTTGGCGCGCTCGATCAGCAATTCGCTGGATGGTTCGAACGCATCGGCCAGGTCAAGGTCGGCCAGATCGGTCGCCAGTTCGCCAGGGTCGGCCAAGCCGCAGAAAGGGTCCTCGGGCACGGTGCGCGCCATGGCCACCGCGCGTTCGGCCAGTTCCCGAAGGGCTGCGGGCGAACGATCGGAACTGGAAACCAAGGCCTGACATTTTCCGATCAGCACCCGAAGGCCAATGTCGCCCGATTCAGAATGATCCAGCCGTTCCAGCTTGCCCAGGCGCCAGGCCACGGCAGCCGACGCTTGATCGACCAGCACCGCATCGGCGCCATCAGCACCCGCCTTCAAGGCGAGGTTGACCAGATCGGCAAGAATCTCCTGGTTTCTGCTCATGGCGCGGCCTAGCTCTTGACGAGGGAGGGTCTGGATTGGCTCAAATGAAGGGCGATGGATTTCGCCAATCCATCTTGCCGCCAGTCCTCAATGCTGCGCGCGTAGCGCCTGCGCCAATTCGGATGCTCGGCCACCGTTCCCGGCAGATTCATCGGCTCTTCTTGAAGCAGCATATCTTCAAACTGGGCCATCATGACCTGGGTGGGGGATTCGCACAGATAGCGATGCACGCCAAGGCATAATTGGCCAGCCAATTCCTGGTCGAGATGGCCGTCGGCGGGAAAGATGGGGTCGATGCAGCCCAGTTCCGAAAGCGCCCAGACAAGGCGCTGGCGGTCTTCGTGGCGGCCATGGCGTTCATGGCCCGCCGTCTCTGGTTTGGGATACAGGCGAAGCTGTTCGCGCCAGTCAAGGTCGCGCCCCTTCCACCAGCCCGCCAGCGGGGCCAGATCGTGCGTGCCCGCCGTGACCAGGGCCTGCGCGTCGATTTCATGCGGGCGTTTGAACTGGCCGTCATGGCGGCGTTCGAAGGGCAGCAGGCGATAGGCGAACAGTCCTTCGGCCCTCATGCGCTCGCGAAAGCCGTCGGGGACCGTTCCCAGATCCTCGCCGATCACCAAGCACTTGGCGCGTTGGCTTTCAAGCGCCAGCACGGCGAACAGGGCGTCGGCGGGCATGCGCACATAGGCGCCCTGATCGGCGTCGTTACCCTCCGGCACCCAGTAAAGCCGGACTAGCGACATGGCGTGATCGAGCCGCATGGCGCCCGCATGACGCATATTGGCGCGCAGAACCTGCGCGAAGGGGGCATAGCCAAGCTCGTCGAGAGCGACCGGATTGAAAGGCGACAGGCCCCAATCCTGGCCTTTCAGATTCAAGGGGTCGGGTGGGGCGCCGACGCCGATGCCCAGGGCCAGCGCGTCTTGCAAGGACCAGGCTTCGCCGCTGTCGCCGGGAATGCCGACCCCCAGGTCGCGATACAGGCCAATCGCCATGCCATGCTTGCGGGCGGCAGCTTCCGCTGCACCCAGTTGCCGGTCGGCCAGATATTCCAGATATTGGAAGAACAAGATCCGTCGCTCATGTTCCATGGCGAAATGCGCCACGTCCGGCGAATTCGGGCTGCGGAAACCTTCAGGCCAGCGTCGCCACCAGCCCATCTCGGGCGCTTGCTTCTGGAAATGCTCCTGCAGGGCCTGGAAGCGGGCGAAACGTTCAAGCGAAGCGCCTTGCTCACGCACATAGGCCAGAAAATCCCGGCCCCGTTCCGTCGGTTGCTTGCCCAATTCGTTCTTGTGGAAATGGCCGAACATTTCCTCCAGCAGCGGGAACTTCATGGCCGCTACTTCGGGATAATCGATCAAGTCCGACTTTTCCGCCTTTTGGCGTTGGCCTTCCATTTTATCGGCCTGCGCCTTTACTTGGGCGAATTCCGGCAGGGCCTGAGGGTCGATATAGATGGCGTCCAGAAACAGCCTGGAAGAAGGCGAATAAGGGCTGATGCGATCAGGCTGCGACATGAAGCGGGCATGCAGGGGATTAAGGCCGACGGCCCCGGCGCCCAAGTCTCCCGCCGCCTCGACAAAATCTTGAAGGGCTGTGAAATCGCCGATGCCAAAGCCCTTGTCCTGGCCACGCCTCAAGCCGTAAAGCTGGGCCGACACGCCCCAGACGCGTCCGCCGGAATGCAATGGTTCCGGGATATAGGCCGATGATGGGGCGACGATCAGCGAGGTTTCGGTCGCCATGCCCGGCCCCAATTCGACCGACAAGCGGTGGTAGCCGATTTCCAACGGCGCGGGGCAGGCAAGCAGGCGTTTGAAATATAGTTTGCCGTCGATCCAGCGTTCTTCGACCTGAACAAGGTCGGCGGCGTTGAATTCGCCCGTCAGCAGATTTCCCGATTCCTCCAGAACGCGCCAGCGGCCGCGCCCGGCCTGCTCGTGAAGGGCGATGGGAATCGGCGGCGCATCCTGGCCAAGACGCACGATATGGGTGGCCGGAGCGCCGCGCCGCCAGGTCCGTTCCTCAAGCCGTTGCAGGCTGGCGCTGGCCTCGGCGTCGCTGTCGGCAGTCAGTCCCATCGACTTCAGGAAGTGACGCTTCGTCTCGTCGGTCACTGGGCGCCACTGGCCGAAGAAATCCCACCAGCCAGGCTCGATGCCGGCCATTTGGGCAAGACGGTCAAGATCGCGCATGTCGTTCATTCAGCACCCCGGTTTGCCGATTTTCGTTTCAGAACGGCCATCGAGCGGCCTTTCATGACGTACTGTTCGCCCGCCTCGGCGATTCGACCATGCCCCAAGCCATCTTGCAGGGCCGTGTCGATCACGATTTCCCAAACCAAGCCGACCGATGGCGGCGGCAGCACATAGGGAATGGCGTCGTGATAAGCGTTCATGATGACGATGAACGTGTCGTCGCGCATGCCGGAACGCCCATCGTTGCTATCATGCAACGTGACTTCTCCGTTCAGCAGGAATGCCAGCGAGCGGGCATAGGGCACCTGCCAATCGTGCGGCGTCATTTCCTTGCCCTCGGGCGTCAGCCAAACGAGATCCTTGACGTGATTTCCGATCTCGGTTCCCTTGAAGTAACGAGGGCGGCGAAAGACGGGGTGGCGGGCGCGCAGCCCAAGCAGGACGCGCGTAAAGGCCAGCATGTCCTCGTCGATGTCCATCCAATCGATCCAGGCCAGTTCCGTATCCTGGCAATAGGCGTTGTTGTTGCCGTTCTGACTCTTTCCCATTTCGTCGCCCGCCAGCATCATGGGAACGCCCTGGGACAGCAAAAGCGTGGCCATCAGATTGCGTCTTTGCTGATGGCGCAACTTCAAGACGGACGCGTTGGCCGTCGGCCCCTCGACGCCGCAATTCCATGAATAGTTGGCGTCCGTGCCGTCGCGGTTTTCCTCGCCGTTGGCGTCGTTGTGCTTGCGGTCGAAGCTGGTCAGGTCGGCCAGGGTGAATCCGTCATGCGCGGTCACGAAATTCATGCTGGCCCAGGGCCTGCGTCCGCCCCATTCGAAAAGGTCCGACGATCCCGTGACGCGCGAGGCCATGTCGCCGATCAAGCCGCCATCTCCCCGCCAGAACTGGCGGACGGTGTCGCGAAAGCGCCCGTTCCATTCCGACCAACCGGGGGGGAAGCCGCCCAGCCGATAGCCGTCGCCGCCCAAGTCCCAGGGTTCAGCGATCAGTTTGACGCGCGACAACACCGGGTCTTGGCGCATGGCGTCCAGGAAGCCCGAACCGCCGTCGAAACCGGCGCGCTCGCGGGCCAGCGAGGCCGCCAGATCGAAGCGAAAGCCGTCGACATGCATTTCCTCGACCCAGTAGCGCAAGGAATCCATCACCATCTGAAGAACGCGGGGATGGCGCAGGTTCAGCGTATTTCCACAGCCAGAATAGTTTTCGTAATGCCGCTCGTCGCCCGGCACCAGACGATAGTATGACGCGTTGTCGATCCCCTTGAAGCTGAGGGTCGGCCCCATATGGTTGCCTTCGGCGGTGTGGTTGTAGACCACGTCCAAGATCACTTCGATGCCCGCTTCGTGTAGGTTTTGCACCATACTCTTGAAATCGCCCAGCGCGTTGTCGGCGATGAACCGGGCGTCGGGAGCGAAGAAGCCGATGGTGTTGTAGCCCCAGTAATTGGACAGGCCACGCTTGACCAGGAACTGTTCATCGACTGCTGCGTGCACGGGCAGGATTTCAAGAGACGTCACGCCCAGATGGGTGAAATATTCAATGACCGAAGGATGGCCAAGGCCCAGAAACGTGCCCTTCATTCTTCCTGGCACCTGGGGGTGTTTCTTGGTGAAGCCCTTGGCATGCAGTTCGTAGAAGACCGCGCGCGGAAATGGGATGGCGGGCGGGCGATCGGCGCCCCATGTGAAGGCCGTATCCACCACCTGGCATTTGGGCATGTATTTCGCGTTGTCGCGCTTGTCGAAAGACAGGTCGCCCATCGGGCTTCCCACCTTGAATCCGTAATGGGCGTCGCTCCATTTCAGGTCGCCGTGCAGCGCTTTGGCATAGGGATCGAGCAGCAATTTGTGATGATTGAAGCGGTGCCCATGCTGCGGATCATAGGGGCCGTAGACGCGATAGCCGTAAAGTTGGCCGGGGCGAATGTCAGGCAAGTGCGCGTGCCAGACTTCGTCCGTGTATTCGGGCATCAAGACGCGTTCGGTTTCGTGATGCCCATGATGGTCGAACAAGCACAGTTCGACCTTCTCGGCATGGGCCGAGAAGAGGGCGAAGTTGACTCCCTTGCCGCTCCAAGAAGCGCCAAGCGGATAGGGGCTGCCAGATTTCAAACTCTGGCTTCGGCTCATCCCTTGCACCGAAGAGCGATGGTAGATAGCGGCGGCAATGTCAAATCCAGCGAGAAGGATTGCCCATGCCAGGGAATTTCCTCGGCTTGGCGTCCGCCGCCGTTTCCGGCGTCCGATCCGCCGTAATAGGCGGAATCGGTGTTGAGGATTTCTTGCCAGAAACCGGCCCTGGGCACGCCGACGCGATAGCCGTGGCGCAGCACCGGCGTGAAATTGCTGACCAGCAACACCACGTCCTGCTCGCCCTTGCTTTTGCGCAGCCAGGAAATCACGCTGTTGTCGCGGTCGTTGCAGTCGATCCAGCTGAAACCCGCCGGGTCGCAGTCAAGCTCGTGCAGGGCGGGCGTGTCTCGGTACAGATGGTTGAGGTCGGCAACGCAGCGCCTAGCCCCTTCATGCATCGTATCGCCCATCAGATGCCAGTCCAGCGACGTCTGATAATTCCATTCGTTTTCCTGGCCGAATTCGCAGCCCATGAACAGCAGTTTCTTGCCGGGCTGGCCGTACATGAATCCATAATAGGCGCGCAGACTGGCGAAACGCTGCCAGCGGTCGCCCGGCATGCGAGACAGGATCGATCCTTTACCATGCACCACTTCGTCGTGCGAGAGCGGCAAGATGAAGTTTTCGTGCCAAGCGTAGAGCAGGCCGAAGGTCAGGTCGTCGTGATGATAGCGCCGGTGAACGGGGTCCTTGCTCATGAAGCGCAAGGTGTCGTGCATCCAGCCCATGTTCCATTTCAGGCCGAACCCCAGTCCGCCCAGCCAAGTGGGGCGCGACACCATCGGCCAAGCCGTCGATTCCTCGGCGATGGTCATGACGCCCGCATGCTGCCCATAGACCAGTTCGTTCATGCGACGGATGAAGGAAATGGCTTCCAGATTTTCATTGCCGCCGTAGCTGTTGGGAATCCACTCGCCCGGCTCTCTGGAATAATCGAGGTATAGCATCGACGCCACGGCATCGACCCGCAGCCCGTCGATATGGAAGTTTTCCATCCAGAACAGCGCGTTCGACAGCAGAAAATTTGCCACCTCGTTGCGGCCGTAATTGTAGATCAGCGTGTTCCAATCCTTGTGGATGCCCTGACGCGGGTCCTCGTGCTCGTACAGATGCGAGCCGTCGAACCAAGCGGGGCCGTGGGCGTCCGAGGGGAAATGGCCAGCCACCCAGTCGATGATGACGCCGATACCGCGCCCATGCAGGTAATCGACCAGATAGGCGAAGTCGTCGGGCGAGCCGTAGCGCGACGACGGAGCGAACAGGCCGATCGGCTGATAGCCCCACGAACCATCGAAGGGATGTTCGTGTACGGGCAGGAATTCGATATGGGTGAATCCCATTTCCTCGACATACTGCGCCAGCTGATGCGCCATCTCGCGATAGGTGAGCGGGCGGTTGCCTTCTTCCGGCACGCGCTTCCACGATCCCAGATGCACCTCGTAAATGCTGACCGGGCGGTCCAGCGCATTCATGTCCTGGCGCTTCTTCATCCACTGTCCATCGTGCCAGTCGCGCCCGCCGACCTTCCAGACGCGGCTGGCGCTTTTGGGCGGCACTTCGGCCCAGAATCCGCAAGGGTCCGACTTTTCGGCCATCAGCGCGCCCGATTGCGCCTTGATCTCGAATTTGTAGACGTCGCCGACATGCACGCCCGGAACGAAGATTTCCCAAACGCCAATCCCCGGATGCAGGCGCATCGCATGGCGGCGTCCATCCCATTGGTTAAAGTCGCCGATGACGCTGACGCGTCTGGCATTGGGCGCCCAAACGGCAAAGCGCGTTCCGGCAACGCCGTCGATCTCCATCGGATGCGCGCCCAGCACGTCGAACGAACGCCAATGCGTGCCTTCGCCCAACAGGTGGCGGTCCATGTCGCCGAAGGTGGTGCCGAAACGATAGGCGTCCTCGACCTCGGCCATGGCGCCGCCGCTTGAATGAACGCGCAACCGCCATCCCTTGGCGGGCGGCGTGTCCAACTCTGCCTCGAAGATGCCGCTGTCGTGGATGCGGCCCATCTCGGCCAAGGGCTGCCCCGTGCCTCGATCGACCACCTCGACGCGTGAGGCGCCCGGCTGGAAACTGCGCAGCGCATGGCGTCCATTTTCCCCCTTGTGCAGGCCGAGATAGCCGAAGGGGTCGGAATGGTCGCCAAGAGCGATCAGATCGGCGGGGTTGGGCTTGCGGCTTTTGGATGAACGGTTGGGCATGATCCGGTTTCTTGTTTGTTGCGGGCTAAGCAGTCTTTCCCTTCAAGAGCTTCAGGGCAAGAGACGATTGGTGGACAGGCTTCGTAGCATGAGGTTGTCCATCATTTGTCGTTTGATCTATATCAAAGCAAAGACTATATGAGCACATCAGAGAACTTGAGCACATCAGAGAACTATAGACAAACGGGGCGGGGCGTAGTACCTACGTCGAATGTTTTATCCGGCTCCTGGGGGAGCCTAGCCGGACTCGATGGAGGGTTTTTCGCATGAACGCTACCGCCAAGACGCTGGGCACGCTTGTTCTGGCCCTTGTTGTTCTCGCTCTTTACTTCAGCATTTTCGTCTTCAAGTTCTTCCTGCCGCTCTATCTGGCTCTGGCCCTGGCTGGTCTTGGCTTGGTCGTCGTGACCATCCTGGCTGGAAATGCCGGCGGCGGAAACGAGGAAGCCCACTGACGTCAGCTTCGGCTTCGCCGACTGAATGAAAACACCCCGCTCGAAGGCGGGGTGTTTTTTTGTCTGCCGGGGTGCTTTGCTTGGTCGACGAGGAAGGGTCAACCCAGATCGATCCAGGTGGCTTCGCGGCCCTTGGGCGTGCTGGTGGCGACCACCTGAACCCGCTGGCCTTCGGCCAGGGTTTCGATGCCGCAGCGGCGCAGCACGCTTTTATGGATGAAGACATCCTTGCCGCCGTCGTCGGCGGTAATGAAGCCAAAGCCCTTCTCGGCGGCGAACCATTTGACGGCGCCGGAAAGAGAGGGACCGTCGGCCGCCGGGGGCGGCTCGGGCTGAGGCAGGTTCGTGGTGTCGGCATCCAGGATGCTCAAAACCTGCTGGCCCTTGGCGCCCTGCGCCACCTCGCACAGGATTTCCGCCCCTTCGGGCAGAATGGCGAGGCCGAATTTCTGAAGCACCGAGACGTGCAAGAAGGCGTCGGGCGATCCGTCCATCGGCGCCACGAAACCAAATCCCTTGTCTGGATTGAACCATTTCACGCGGGCTCGAATTTGGAACCCTTGCTGGGGAGCTCTTGGCTTTCCCCCTCCGAAACCGTAATTGGACACTTGTACCGCCCCTTCATCAACTCAAATCCCCGTCCGGACTCCTCTCGGGGTTCCAGACCCTGAATTTGTCTCACGACTCGGGCTTCTTTTCCAGAGATTTTCTCGTGACCGTTCCAAATCGTCCTGCGATTGCAAGCGCTTCTTGGATTTTACACCCTCCAACGCCTGTCTTTAGGGGGAGGGGAGGCGCACACCCCCCAGCGCTTGTGGTATCGGGGAGGCGGCCGGTAATGTTGACGGGGCGGCGTCTGAAGGTGCAAAGTCTAGTGCTTAAGCATAATCGGATATGTGCCATGTCTCAGACCACCCGCCATCTCGAACTTCCGGCCCGGCTGGCAGGGCTTGCCCTGCGTCCCATGCCGCCCAAGGCGCTGGAGCCTTTGCTGGGCCTTGCCATGCGTCTGGTCGAACGCCGCCACCCCCGCCTGATCGAAAGATTGGCGGAGTTGGCCCCAGCTCGGATTGTCATCGAACCCCGGGACACCCATCATCGCTTCCTGATCGACATTAACGAAGGAAGCGCTCCGGTGCGCCTGATGTTGGCCCACGAGGACGACGAGGCCCAGGCCACAATTTCAGGGCGTCTGGCTACCTTGATCGATCTGATGGAAGGACGCATCGACGGCGACAGCCTGTTCTTCACCCGCGAATTGACCGTCACCGGCGACACGGCGCTGATCGTGGCGCTGCGCAATACGCTGGACGGCGAGGAAATATCGGTTCTCGACGACGTTCTGGCCTTTTTGGGTCCCTTCGCCACACCCGCCGCCCGTCTGATCGCCGTGGCCGACGACATGGCCAAGCGCCTAGCGTTGCGAGCGCAGGATGGCTTGCGTTCGCTTCACGACATGGCGCACGACCAGCGCGGGCCGGAAGCGGAAGCCGATGCGTTGCGCGCCGAAATTTCTGGTCTGAAGACCCGTCTGTCCAAGCTGGAAACCCGCGCCGCCAAAAACAAGGAAGCGGCCCCGGCATGAACGAGCCTTATCTGGAATTGGTTTGTCCGGCGGGAACGCCGGCAGCTTTGCGCGCCGCCGTCGATGCGGGCGCCGATACCGTCTATTGCGGCTTTCGCGACGAGACCAATGCGCGCAATTTCCCCGGTCTCAATTTCGACCGGCGCGAAATGAAAGAGGGCATCGCCTACGCCCACGCCAAAGGCCGCAAAGTGCTGATCGCCATCAATACCTTTCCCAAGGCGGGCAATGCCCAGCCCTGGCACAGGGCGGTGGACGACGCGCACAGCCTGGGCGCCGACGCCATCATTCTGGCCGATATCGGCCTATTGGACTATGCGCATAGAACGCATCCCGGACAGCGGTTGCATCTGTCGGTGCAGGCGGCAGCCTCGAACGCTTCCGCCATCGCCTTCTATCGCGACCGTTTCGACGTCAAGCGCGTGGTGTTGCCGCGCGTTCTGACGGTCGATGAAATCGCCAAGCTGACCCGCGAGATCGGCGTCGAAACCGAGGTTTTCGCCTTCGGCGGATTGTGCGTGATGGCCGAGGGGCGTTGCGCGCTGTCATCCTATCTTACCGGCACATCGCCCAACAGCCAGGGCGCTTGCGCGCCCGCCAGCCATGTGCGTTATGACGAGGAAGGCGGCAAGCTGCTGTCGCGCCTGGGCGGCATCACCATCAACAGTTTCGAGAAGAACGAACCGGCTGGCTATCCGACGCCTTGCAAGGGCCGTTTCGTGGCCGATGGAAAAACCTCGTATCTGTTCGAGGACCCGGTCAGCCTGAACACCATCGACATTCTGCCGCAATTGAAAGCGGCGGGTGTCAAGGCCTTGAAGATCGAGGGACGACAGCGTGGCAAGGCCTATGTGGCGGAAGTGGTGGGCACCTTCAGAAAGGCCATCGATCAGCTTGCGGGCGGCCATGGTGGCGCGGTTGGCGCAGGGGCGCTTTCACAACATTCCGAGGGCGGACGCCAGACCACGGGCGCTTATAAAAAGAGCTGGCGATGACATCTTCCCAAAAACTTTCCATCGGGCCGCTTCTGTTTCATTGGACGCCCGAAAGACGGCGCGATTTCTATTTCCGAATGGCCGACGAAGCCCCGGTCGATAGCGTGCATCTGGGCGAAGTGGTGTGTTCGAAGCGCTCACCCTTCTTCGATCCGATGATTCCGGAAGTGGCCGAGCGTCTGCAAAAGGCGGGCAAAGAGGTGGTGTTGTCCACCCTGGCCCTGGTGACCAGCGAGCGCGAGATGGAGGCGCTGGCAGGGGCTGCCGATGCCGGTCTGATGGTCGAAGTCAATGATGTGGCGGGCATTCCCGCCCTGAACGGTCAGCCCTTCGTGGTTGGCCCCTATGTCAATCTGTTCAACGAGGACACGCTGAAGGTTTTCGCGGGCCTGGGCGCTGTGCGGGCCTGCCTGCATGTCGAAGCGTCGGCCCAGATGGCGGCTCTGCTGTCGAAGGCCAAGGGCGACATGGAATTGGAAATGATGGTGTTCGGTCGCCTGCCCTTGACCGTTTCAGCGCGCTGTTACCATGCCCGGGCGCACGGCTTGGCCAAGGATTCCTGCCAATATGTTTGCGGATTGGATGCCGACGGCAAGCCGGTCGATACGCTGGACGGACAGAATATCCTGATCGTCAACGGCACCGAAACCATGTCGCACGGTTATGTCGAACTGGCGGCTAAATTGCCCGAGCTGCGAGAGATCGGCATCGGACGCATGCGTTTGATGCCCCAAGATGCCGACATGGTGGCCGTTGCTTCTCTGTGGAGAAACGCGCTCGACGGGAAGATTTCGCCCGATGAGACGGGATCAAGACTGCGCGAACTTTGTCCTGATGTTCCCTTCGTTGATGGTTATTGGCAGGGCCGCGAAGGTTTGGCTTGGAGCGGAGACGAGGCTGAGTAGCCTTATGACTGGCGGTTAATGATCCCCCGTTAACTTTCGCTTGCAATAAACAACACCCTGCATAATCATTGTCACCGGAGTGCAACCGAACTGCGCATGAACTGCGCAGCCGTATGTCATGGGGGCCTCCGATGCTGGATAGCTACAAAATCGATAGAAAACTAACCCTGCTTTCGTTGGTCTTCGTGATCCCGGCTGCTTTTCTGGCGTGGCTGCTGATCGCGCAAAGCAATAAGGACATCGATTTCGCCGCCAAGGAGGAATTGGGCAGCCAATATATCGCAGCCCTGCGGGGGCTTGAGATTGAACTGGCGGGCGGTTTTGCCGCCGACAAGCTGGACGCCAAGGCCTTTAGCGTCGGACTTGAGCAACTGGCGACGGTTCACCGCAGGGTGGGGAGCGATGTCGGCGCCGAGGAAGTTTACGGCCCCATTCTAGCGACGGTGAAGAAGTTGAAGGAGGCTGGTCAGGCTGGCCCGACGGAGCGGCGCGACTCCTATAGGGAGGCGGTGTCCGCCGTGCGCGCCGCCATCGCGCGGGTCGGCGATGCGTCGAACCTGATCCTCGATCCGGATCTCGATTCCTACTACGCCATGGATCTGGTTGTGATCAAGTTGCCGGAACTTGCCGACAGTTCTGCCCAGGTTCTGGAAACCGCGCAGGAAGCGGCTGGTGGCGCGGGCGAACTTGCCAAGGCGGCTGAATTTCTGAAACGCCGGGCCGGTTTCCAGGCCGCCATGGATGGAACGGCCGCATCGCTCGATGCCGGTTATCGGGGGAATGCCGACGGTTCGATGAAGTCCGCCCTGGACAAGCCCTTCGCAGGACTGAAGGCGGCGGTCGATGCCTATGGGACGGCTTTGGATGCCCTAAGCCCGATGGCTGGCGCCGCTGCCGTCAAGCCAGACGCCAAAATGCTGGTCGACCTTCAGGGCAAGGTGGTGGCGGCCACGGACGCGATGTGGTTGGCGTCGCTGGCCGAACTTGATCGCCTGCTGGCGCAGCGCATATCGGGATTCAAGGGCAAGCTGGCGCTTAATCTGGCCGCCGCAGCCCTGGTGCTGATGGCGGCGTTAGCTTTCTCATTCTGGTTGGGACGTTCGATCAGTCAAAGCCTGGCGCGGCTAAGCCAAGTCATGAGCGAACTGGCCGATGGAAAGCTGAATGTCGTTGTGCCGTTCAACAAGCGCCAAGACGAAGTGGGAGGCATGGCTCGTTCCGTCGAGATTTTCAAGAGCGGCTTGCAGGAAGCCGAACGATTGGCGGCGGAACAAGAATCCGAACATCGCCAGCGCGCGCAACAAGCGGAAAAACTGCGCGGTCTGGCCAAGACATTCGAAACCCAGGTGGCGGGCATTCTGTCGTCGTTGGGCCAGTCGGTAAAGCGCATGGAAGAGACGTCGGGCGACATGAGCCGGACGGCGGGCGATACAGGCATGCAGGCAGGCACTGTCGCCAAGGCCGCCGAAAACACTACAAGCAGCGTCCAGGCGGTGGCGGCGGCGGCCGAGGAATTGTCCGCCTCGATCGATGAGATCGCCAGACAAGTCAGCGAATCGTCTCAGGTGGCCGGTCAGGCGGTGGATCAGGCGCATGCGGCCAACCAAACGGTTCTGGGTCTATCGACGGCGGCTCAGCGGATCAGTGAAGTCGTCACCTTGATCAATGACATCGCCTCGCAAACCAATCTGCTCGCCTTGAACGCCACCATCGAGGCGGCCAGAGCGGGCGAGGCGGGCAAGGGATTCGCCGTGGTCGCCAACGAGGTGAAGAATCTGGCCAACCAAACCGGCAAGGCAACGGAAGAAATTACGCAGCAGGTGCAAGGCGTTCAGCAGGCCACCGACGAGGCTGTGCGGGCCATCCAGTCCATCATGGAGATCATCCAGCGGATCAGCGAGATTTCCGGGGCCATCGCCTCGGCGGTCGAGGAACAGGGGGCGGCCACCCGCGAGATCGCGCGCAATGCCGAGCAAGCCGCCAACGCCGCCGATGGCATGAGCGCGACCGTCGATCAGGTTCACGTCGTCGCCGAACGAACCAAGGAAGCGGCGGGCGGCATCCAGGGCATTTCTTCCGGTCTGTCCAAGGAAGCGACCGGCATCCAGGCCTGCGTGCAAGATTTCCTGAAAGGGGTCAACGCCGCCTGATCACAGTTCGGTATATTTCTTGGCTGTGCCTTTGGACTTCTCGACCGGATATTTGGCCCGGTTGCGTTCGATCTTGTCCGCCCCCGCCTGGGCCAAGTCGAATCCCGTCCGCTCCGCAATCAATAATAGATAAAGGAAGATGTCGGCACATTCTTCGCGCAGCCTTTCCTGGACCTTGGGGTCGTGCAGGCGGGCCTCCAACTCCTCGTCGGTCTGCCACTGGGCCAGTTCCAGAAGCTCGGCGGCTTCCAGGGACAGGGATAGGAGTAGGTTTTTCAGGGTGTGAAACTTCTTCCAGTCGCGTTCGTCGCGAAAGGCGGTCAGAAGGGCTGTCAGGTCGGATAGGCTGGGCTTTTCAATCATCCCCGTACTTTGCCCGGCTCTGAAAGGCAGGGCAACCCTTTACAGTCCTTACGAAAAAATACCCTTCTAAGAAAGATGATTTCTCCCTTTGACAAACTTGCGCAATTCAGCATATGTCTATCCCATAATATTTAGGGGAAAACCGGCGGCTCTGACGAACCGGAAAATACCGGGGAGACAGGGCAAGACGCCGGAATTTGCCTTACGCGCAACACTTTAGAGAGAGGAAGGGGAGGACCGGGTATGCCCACCTTCGTGCACACTGATAAATGCGATGGCTGCAAGGGCGGCCAAGTCACGGCTTGTATGTACATCTGCCCCAACAACCTGATGAAGCTCGACACCGAGCGGATGAAGGCCTTCAACCAAGAGCCCGATCAGTGCTGGGAATGCCAGTGCTGCGTCAAGGCTTGCCCGCAGCAGGCCATTGAAGTCCGCGCTTATCAGGACGTGGTGCCGATGGGCGGCGCCGTTATCCCCATGCGCACCGACAGCACCATCATGTGGACCATCAAGTTCCGCGATGGCGAAGTGAAGCGCTTCAAGTTCCCCGTCCGCACCACCCCCGTCGGTTCGATCGAACCCTACGCGGGCAAGCCGGAAATCGGCGACCTTGACAGCATTCTTCTCTTCACCGAGGCGGGCAAAACCCTGCCCACCATCTGATCCGCTGTACGAATAAAGGAACCGACACATGAGTGGTACTTTCGGCAATCCCGAGATCGTCGACGTTACAACCGACATTCTCATCATCGGCGGCGGCATGGCTGCCTGCGGCTGCGCTTACGAAGCCCGCCGCTGGGCCCCCGACGCCAAGATCACCCTGGTTGACAAGGCGGCTTTGGACCGTTCCGGCGCCGTCGCCATGGGCCTTTCGGCCATCAACACCTATCTGGGCGAGCAGAAGCCTGAGGACTATGTCCGCATGGTTTCCGCCGACCTCATGGGCATCACCCGCGACGATCTGGTGTACGACGTCGGTCGTCACGTCGACGACTCGGTCCACCTGTTCGAAGAGTGGGGCCTGCCCATCTGGAAAGACAAGGGCAGCGAAGACGTTCTCCTGAAGGACGGCGGCAAGCCGGTCCGTTCGGGCCGCTGGCAGATCATGATCAACGGCGAAGGCTACAAGACCATCGTCGCTGAAGCCGCCAAGAAGGCTCTGGGCATCGAGAACATCATCGAGCGTTGCTTCATCGTCAAGCTGCTGCTCGACGAAAAGGAACCGAACCGCATTGCCGGCGCCGTGGGCCTGTCTGTCCGCGAGCACAAGCTGTTCGTCTTCAAGGCCAACACCATCCTGCTGGTTGCCGGTGGCGCCGTGAACTGCTTCCGCCCGCGTTCGACGGGTGAAGGCAACGGCCGTACTTGGTACCCGGTGTGGAACGCCGGTTCGACCTACGCCATGGCGGCGGAAGTCGGCGCCGAGCTGACCATGATGGAAAACCGTTTCGTGCCCGCCCGCTTCAAGGACGGTTACGGCCCGGTCGGCGCTTGGTTCCTGCTCTTCAAGTCGCAGGCCCTGAACGGCTTCGGCGAAAACTACGTGACGAAGAACGCCCACATGCTGGCCGACTTCGCCCCGTACGACAAGGCCGCCGTGGTTCCGACCTGCTTGCGCAACCACGCCATGCTGCATGAAATGAAGGAAGGCCGTGGTCCCATCATGATGGACACGCCGACCGCCATGAAGAAGCTGGCCGAGACGATGACGCCCAAGGAGATCAAGCATCTCGAAGCCGAAGCCTGGGAAGACTTCCTCGACATGTGCATCGGTCAGGCTGGCGTTTGGGCCGGCATGAACATCCGTCCGGAAGTGACCGCTTCCGAACTGATGCCGACCGAGCCGTACCTGTTGGGTTCGCACTCCGGTTGCTGCGGCATCTGGGTGTCGGGTCCGGAAGACCTGTCCAGCCCGGCCAATTGGAAATGGGGCTACAACCGCATGACCACCGTGAAGGGTCTCTTCACCGCTGGTGACGGCGTTGGCGCTTCCGGCCACAAGTTCTCGTCGGGTTCGCATGCTGAAGGCCGCATCGCCGGCAAGAACATGGTTCGCTTCCTGCGCGACAACAAGGGCTATGTCCCCGCTCTCAAGGGCGACATCAAGGCCATCGCTGAGGAAATCTACACCCCTGTGCGCAATTACATGGAGCACAAGGACAAGACGACGGCCGAAGACGTCAACCCCAACTACATCCTTCCGCGCATGCTGCAGATGCGTCTGCAGAAGCTGATGGACGAGTATGTGGCGGGCGTTTCGACCTACTACAACACCAACGCCAAGCTCCTGGCGCAGGGTCTGCATCTGCTGACCATGCTCAAGGAAGACAGCAAGCTCATGCGCGCCAAGGATCTGCACGAACTGATGCGCGCCTGGGAAAACTATCACCGCATCATCACCGCCGAAGCCCATCTGCGTCACATTCAGTTCCGTGAAGAGACGCGCTATCCGGGCTTCTTCTACCGCGCCGACTTCCCCAAGTTGGACGAAGCGAACTGGAAGTGCTTCGTCAACTCGAAGATCGACGTGGCGACCGGCGAGTGGACGTGCTTCAAGGTTCCTCACAAGGATCTGGTTGAGAAGCACTACAGCGGTCAGGCCAAGCACTAAGCTCGGTCTACGTCAAAGGGTGGGGGGCGCCGGTTGCACTGGCGCCCCTTTCTCTTTAGTATCGGTGCCCCAACGTTCTGAAGGCAGGCAGGCTATGAGCAGCGACAAAGAAGAAGACAGAATCGGTTCCGAGGAAGATGGCTTCGATCTGGACGAGGAAGGTTCGTCTTGCGGGCCGCAGCCCAGAGGCGAGGAATTCAACCTCTTCGAAGCACTGCGCGATTCGACCGGCAATGCCGACCCCGTAACGCCCGTGCGCCTGCTGCCGGAAGACACCTTCCAGTTCCGCTGCCACAAGGATGTGTCGTGCTGGAACCGCTGCTGCCATGGCGCCGACATCACCTTGACCCCTTCGGACATTCTTCGCCTAAGCAAGCACTTCAATCTGACGGCGTCCGAATTTCTGGCCCAGCACACGGTGCCCGCCTTTTTTCCGCGCACCAATCTGCCGGTTGCCAAGCTGAAGATGGGAGGCGACGACGGCAAGGGAGCGTGTCATTTCATGAACGCAGACGGTTGTTCCGTCTATGCGTCGCGCCCGCAGACCTGCCGCTATTATCCGTTGGGCCTCGTCTCGATGAAGATGAAGGACAGCCCCGACAAACAGGATTTCCATTTCCTGGTCCGCGAGGAACATTGCAAGGGGCATGATGAGAAGCAAACCCAGAACGTCGCCCAATATCGCGAACAGCAAGGCGTTCTGTCGTCCGAGGCGATGGACCGCGGTTGGATCGACATTCTGATGAAGATGGCGTCCTGGAGCAGCATGGGCGGCCCGATGGGCAAGGCGCCGACGGCACAAACCCAGAAGATGTTCTTCATGGCGACCACCGACGTCGAGGGCTTTCGCCGCTTCGTTCTGAACACGAAGTTCCTTGAGACCTACGAGATCGACGACATGGCGGTCGACGATATCAAGAACGACGACGAAGCCGCCCTGCAACTGGCCTTCGACTGGCTGAAGAACATCTTGTTCAACGAGCCGACGATCATGCTGAAGGAACAGGTGCTTCAGCAGGCCATCGCCAAGGTGCGCACGGATTTGGGGGCAGGATAGAACCATCCCGGCTGTATGCGGTCCTTACCCAAAGGAGAAGACTGCCAATTGCTTTGAGGTTGTGGTGCCGAAACTTCTGTCAGTCGTTTTTTCCGCTCTTTTTTCGTGTTTTTTTTCTGCCCAGTTGCTGGGGGCTGAACTTACCCCTGAGGAGCGGCACTACGCGCAAGCGAATGCTCCTTTCACATTTTGCGTCGATCCTGACTGGGCGCCCTACGAAATCATCAATGCCCAAGGGCAGCACGAAGGAATTTCCGCCGATCTCTTGCGGCTGGCCGCCAAGCGCGCCGGGGTGACCCTGAAATTGGTTGTTACAAAGAGTTGGGATGAGAGTCTTGAGGCATCCAAAAGCGGCAAGTGCAAGATTCTTAGTTTTCTCAATCAAACCCCAAAACGCGACGAATGGCTGGTCTTTACCGATCCCATCTTCGTAGACCGCAATGTGATTGTGACAAGGGAGGAGCATCCATATATCGAAGATCTGGCGGGCATTCGCCGGAAAACGTTGGTTCTTCCAAGCGGCACGTCGATCGAAGAACGCGTGCGCCGCGATTTTCCAGAACTGACCATTCTGACAACCGGCAGCGAAGCGGAATCCTTCTCCATGGTTTCCGGCAAGAAAGCCGATATGACGATGCGCTCGTTGATCGTGGCCGTCTATACCATCAAAAAGGACGGTTGGTTCAATCTGAAAGTCTCGGGTCAGGTTCCGGGTTACGAGAACAACTTGCGGATCGGCGTTCGCAAGGAAGACGGAATGCTAAGAGACATCCTGAATAAGGGGATCGCCGAAATACTGCCTCCCGAGAGAACGGAAATCGCCAACCGGCATGTATCGATCAAGGTGCAGACCGGAATCGATTACGACCTGCTTATCAAAATTGTCGCCGTTTTCGCCATCATTCTGCTTACCAGCCTGTTCTGGGCGGTCAGGCTGAAGAAGTTGAACGAGAGGCTGAGGCGGCTGTCCAGAACGGATAGCCTGACGGGTCTGAGCAATCGTGGCGACCTGAACGAAAGAATGGACGCGGAAATTGAACGCTCGCAGCGCTATGGCCGTCCGTTCTCGGTCATCATGCTGGATCTGGACCACTTCAAGATGGTGAACGACGAACTTGGCCATCAGGCGGGCGACCATGTCTTGAAGGAATTCTCAAAGCTGGTGAAAACGCATCTGAGAACCCATGACATGTTGGGACGCTGGGGCGGGGAAGAGTTTCTTGTTCTGTGTTCCGAAACAAATGCCGAGCAAGCGGCGGTGTTGGGTGGGCGCATCTGCGATGCGGTTAGAAACTGCGAATTTATCAGCGGCAGGCGTCAAACCGTCAGCGCCGGCATTGCCGCCTACCAGCCTGGAGACGGCCAAGACAGCCTGCAGAACCGCGCAGACCAAGCCCTGTATGCGGCCAAGAACGAGGGACGGGACAGGGCCGTATTGCTTTAAGTGGATGCGCAAACCTTGTTGCGTCCGCTGCGTTTGGCTTCATAAAGGGCCTCGTCGGCCCGGTTCAGCAACGCCTCGATTGCGTGATCTGATGGCGCCAATTGCGCCACGCCGATGCTGCAGGTGAAACGGACGGTTCCCGCGGCGGAAGAAACCTGCGTTTCCGCCAGGCACGCGCGCAACCGTTCCGCCAACGTGACGGCGCCATCGATCACCGTATCGGGAAGAATGATAGCGAATTCCTCGCCGCCCAATCGTCCCTGCGCATCGCCCTTGCGCAACAAGCCCGCACAGGTCTTCGTCAATGTCTTGATCACTTCATCGCCGGTGGCGTGACCGTATGTGTCATTGACCTTCTTGAAATAGTCGATATCCAGCATCATCACCGACAGGGCGTGAAAATAGCGGCGCGCCCGCTCGAATTCCGCCTCGGCGATTTCCATGAAATGCCTGCGGTTGTTGACCCCAGTCAGCGGATCCGTGGTCGCCAGTCGGCGCAATTCCTCTTCCATCCGCTTTCGTTGCGTGATGTCCAGCAAAACGCCGATGGTGCCAGAATATTGGTGGCCATGGCCCATCCAACCCTTTTCGCTGACGATGACGTTTCGTTCATCCTCGGCGATGCGAAGCGCCGTTTCATACTCGATTTCCGGCTGCGATTGTTCGAACGGCAAGGCTGTCTGGCGCGGGGCGTTCATGTCGCTGGCGGGCAGAACCGCGTCCATCCGTTCGCCGATCCAAGACTGCGTTTCGACGCCGAAGAATTTCTGGAAAGCGCGATTGTAGCCAAGGAAACAGTCCTGCACGTCCTTCCACCAGACGGGCGTTGGAATGGCTTCCAGAAGCGTTTCAAGAAAGGCGTTGGCGTTCGCCAGATCGGTCGTCCGTTCGCTGACGCGTCGTTCGAGCGATTCGTTGAGCGAGCGCAGCGCCGCCACGGCCCGGTTGTGCGCGCTGATGTCCCTGGCCTCGATTATATATTCTAGTTCGCCGGGCCTGGAAGGAAGCCTGGATATCAGAACCTGCGCGTCGATCGCTGTGCCGTCGCAGCGCATCATGCGCATGGGAAGATAGGAAGGCTCAGCCAGAACGTCCATAAGGCCGTCTCTGACGATGTCCTTGTATTCGCCCGCGAAGAATTCCGAGACCGGCCAACCGACAGGCTGGCAGTCGCTGCTGGCGCCTAGCATCTCGGCGCCGGCGGGATTGATGTAGTCGATCCTGTCGCCCCGACATTGGCAGACCAAATGCATCGACCGTTCGACCAGAATTCTGAATCTGTCTTCTCTGCGCTTGGCGCTTCTGGCCAATTTGGCCTGCTTGCTGATGTCGCGCCCGGTCACGACGGTACAGTTGGGGCCAATCTCGCGGGCCGGATGAACCAGCAATTCCACCTGGCGCTTCTGATTGCCGAGAAATTGAAATTCCACCGGAACCGGCGTGGTCTCGATGGTCTGCAAGCTAAGCAGCTGGCGGCCCATATCCGCATAGTCGCTGGTTAGAAAATCTCCAAGATTCCGCCCGATCAGCTGTGACTTCTCCAGCCCTAGCAGCTTGGCGCCGGCGGAATTGATGTCTTCGATCCTGCCATCGCGGCAAAGCGCTACCATCTCGCGCGATATCTCAAACGCGGCCATCGAGTTCGTTGAAAAGCGCGGACCTATGTCGCGCCTGCAAATGGCGGGCTGGTTCATTCTAATATTGTTTTAGTTTTTGTCTCAGGCAATGGATTTTCACTGATTATCATACAATTTTTGCTTTTTTGGCAAGCGCGCTTAGAACGGCAGGGTTTATTCGCGTCCACCTCTTAATCAACCTGGTAGGTGAATTTATATGAATGGGCCGAGTGCCTAAGGGGGCTGGATCAAGGCTTAAATTTTCTAGCGCCAATCCAGGCCAGCAGGCCGAGCAGGCCGACGCCGATCTCTCTGGCCCGCTTGACCAGGGCCAAGGCCAAGGCGCTTTCCCCTGAAATGCCGACCAGGGAACCCAGGGCCAGAAGGGCGCCTTCCTGCACGCCCAATCCGCCCGGCACCAGAAAGGCGGCGGTGCGCAGCATGGCGGCCAATGATTCGATGATCAGAGCGGCGGCCAGCGATGCCGGGCGATCCATCAAATAAAGGATCAGCCAAACTTCGCCCACGCGTGACGCGGTTGACAGGATGTGCCAAAGCAAGGCGGCCTGCAGGTCGCGGGGTCTGGCGTAAAGGGCGGCGATGGCTTGGTCCAGGTTGCTGGCGCCCGTCATGGCCTTGTCGAGCGCCGCCCCCCTGCCGATGAGGGCCACGAAGCGAGCCAGCAGACTGAAAAGGCCGCGCTTCTGGATCGCCCAGAAAGCGGCAACGCCTATGGATGTCAGCAGAAGAGCGGCCGCCAGCGGGCCGCCATAGCCGCTGTCGCCCTGGCTTAGCAGCAAGGCCAAAGCCAGGATGACGAACAGAATTTGCACCACCAGATTAAGCGTGATGTCGACCACCACGGCAGCACCCGACTGCGCCCCCTGATTTGGTCTTGCCGCCAGCTTGGCCCTGACCAGATCGCCGCCGATCTGGGCGACCGGCAACAGGCTGTTCACAGATTCGCAAATCCAGCGCAGCAGACTCATGCGCGCCAAGCCTTGGCGCTGACCGGCAGGGTACAGTAGACGCCAAGCCTGGGCCGCAGTCACCAGTGAGACGGAACGATACAAAAGCACCAGCAGCAAGCCCCAGCTCAGCGCCGCCACGCCTTGCAAGATATCCGCCGCGCCATGGTCGGCGATCAGGAATACCGCAACTGCCAGGCCCGCCAGACCCGCCAGAATCAGCCAGGGATGCGTGCCTTTCATCCCAGATATCCGTTGGTTTTGAACCATGCCACGGCATCGGCGATGGCCTGGCGGGCGGGCCTGGCGCGGTAGCCCAGTTCTGCCTCTGCCTTGGCTGACGTGAAGAACATCTTCTTTTTCGCCATGCGCACGCCGTCCAACGTCGCCATCGGCTCGCCACCGAAGATTCTGGCCCAGATTTCCGAGAAGAAGGCGATGGGCATGACGGCTGAATGGGGCAGGGAGATGCTGGGCGGCTTGCGTCCCATCAGGCGGGCGACCTCGGCCAGAATGTCCTTTAGCGCCATGTCTTCTCCGCCCAGGATATAGCGCTCGCCGACGCGGCCCTTCTCGAAGGCCAGCAGATGGCCTTCTGCCACGTCATCGACATGGACGACATTCAGGCCCGTATCGACATAGGCGGGCATGCGCCCCCTTGCTGCCTCGACGATCATGCGGCCGGTGGGGGTGGGCTTCACGTCGCCCGGTCCGATGGGCGTGGATGGGTTGACGATCACCACAGGCCAGTTCTTTTCGGCCACTGCATGGCGGACGGCTTTTTCTGCCAGGAATTTCGACTGTTTATAGGGGCCGATCATGTCGGCCAATGAGGATGCCGTCTCTTCGCTAGACGGACGTCCATCGGCATGCAGGCCCAGAACCGCCACGCTGCTGGTGTAAACCATGCGAGACAGGCCCTCGTCGGCTCCGGCCTCCAACAGGGCCAGCGTGCCGTCGATATTGGTGCGCATCATGGCGTTGGGATCGGGCACCCACAGCCGATAGTCGGCGGCCACATGGAACAGGGCCGAGCAACCCTTGACCGCCCGCTTCAGGCTTTGGGGATCGTCCAGGCTGCCCTCGGCGATCTCGGCAGTTAAGTCCTTCAAATTGCGTCGATCCGAGCCGGGACGGGCCAGCAGCCGCAAGCCATGACCCCGCGCCGCCAGGGCGCGGGCCACGGCGGCACCCACGAATCCGGTGGCTCCGGTCACCAGAATGGTCATAACGGCTCCTTTTTGCATGCGGCCATGCAGCGATTTCCCCTTGGCGAAGCGGGCGATGCAAGCTATCTGCTAGGGGCCAATTTAACAAGGGCTTGCCATGTCTTCGTCCTCTCTGAATGTTCTTCTGGCCCAGCCGCGCGGATTCTGCGCTGGCGTCACCCGCGCCATCGACATCGTCGAAAAGGCGTTGGAGCTTTACGGTGCCCCCATCTATGTCCGCCACGAGATCGTGCACAACAAGCGGGTGGTGGATACACTGAAGGCCAAGGGCGTGATCTTCGTCGAGGAATTGAACGAGATTCCCGAGGGTGAGGTGGCCATCTTCAGCGCGCACGGGGTCTCGGACGCGGTGGAAAAAGAGGCCGTAAGCCGCGGCCTGCCAGTCATCGACGCCACCTGCCCCCTAGTGACCAAGGTTCATAAGGAAGGCGGGCGCTATGCCGTCAAGGGCGCGCATGTGGTGCTGATCGGACATGCCGGCCATCCCGAGGTGGAGGGTACGATGGGCCGCATTCCGGGCGGCGTGCATCTGGTGACCCGGCCCGCCGACGTGGACAAGTTGGAAATCCCCAAAGGGGCCGAAGTGGCCTATATCACGCAGACCACCTTGTCGATCGACGATACCAGGGGCGTCATCGAAGCCTTGAAAAGCCGCTTCCCTTTGATCCAAGGCCCAGATGTGCGCGACATCTGTTACGCCACGCAGAACCGCCAGACGGCGGTGCGCAAGCTGGCGGCGAAAAGCGATCTGATCTTGGTGGTCGGGGCCAAGAATAGTTCGAATTCCAATCGTCTGCGCGAGATCGGGCTTGAGCTGGGCAAGACCAGCCACCTGATCGACGACGCCAACGATCTCGATCCGGCGTGGCTGGAAGGCGTTTCAACCGTGGGCATTACGGCGGGGGCCTCGGCGCCCGACGTGCTGATCGACGAGTTGCTGGCCAAGCTGGAATGTTTGCGTCCCATCGAGTTGAAGGTGCTGGACGGCGTCGAAGAGAATGTCAGCTTCAAGATGCCGGAACATTTTCCCGACGCCCCCCTGCACAAGAAAAAGGCCAGTTCATGAGCGTTCCCCTGATCCAGCAATGGCGTGTCGGCAGCTACATCATGAAGCAGCGCCTGCAAGGCAATGCGCGTTATCCTTTGGTGCTGATGCTGGAGCCTCTGTTCCGTTGCAACTTGACCTGCCCTGGCTGCGGCAAGATCGATTATCCCGACGAGATTCTGAACAAGCGTCTGACCGTGGCGGAATGTTTGCAGGCCGCCGACGAGTGCGGCGCGCCGGTGGTTTCCATTCCGGGCGGCGAGCCGTTGCTGCACAAGGAAATAGAAGAGATCGTGGCGGGGCTGATCCAGCGCAAGAAATTCGTTTATCTTTGCACCAATGCTTTGTTGCTGGAAAAGCGCATCGATCGCTTCAAACCAACGCCCTACCTGACATTTTCCGTGCATCTGGATGGCGGGCGCGAGGAACATGACCGCGCCGTCGCCCAGGAGGGCGTGTTCGACCGCGCCGTTTCGGCGATCAAACTGGCCAGGGAGAAGGGGTTCCGCACCAACATCAATTGCACGCTCTATGAGGGCCACGATGTTGGGAAGCTGGCCGACTTCATCAGCTATGCCTGCGACGATCTGGGAGTCGAGGGCGTTACGGTGTCGCCGGGCTTTTCCTACGAGCAAGCGGCGAGCAAGGACAAGTTCCTGAACCGTCAGAACACCAACGCGCTGTTCCGCCAATTGTTTAAGATCGGACAGGGCCGCAAATGGCGATTCTCGCAAAGCACCTTGTTTCTCGATTTCCTGGCGGGCAACCAGGATTATGCCTGCACGCCCTGGGGCACGCCGACCCGCAATGTATTTGGCTGGCAGAAGCCCTGCTACCTGCTGGCCGACGGCTATGCCGCCAGCTACAAGGAATTGATGGAAAGCACCGACTGGGACCGCTACGGTGCCGGGCATGACCCCCGCTGCGCCGATTGCATGATGCATTGCGGCTACGAGGCCACGGCGGTGGCCGACACGGTGGCGCACCCATTGAAAGCGCTGAATGTCTTCATCAAGGGGCCTGGCCTGACGGCAAGATAACGTCAGGGCTGCGACGGCAAACTCGCCGTTACTCGCAATCCGCCTTCTTTGCGGTTGGCAAGCGTGATGTCGCCGCCATGGCCGCGCAGCACGCTGCGCGCCAAGCTCAGGCCCAAGCCGACGCCGCCAGTTTCCTTCGAGCGCGATCCTTCGACGCGAAAGAAGGGGGCGAAAACTTGTTCATGCAGCTCTTGTGGGATGCCCGGTCCTTCATCCTCGATCACGATGTCGAAATGTCCTGGTGATTGAGCGAGCGTGATCGCTGCCAAGCCTCCATATTTCAAGGCATTGTCGATCAGGTTCGACATGGCGCGCTTCAACGCCATGGGGGCGGCTTGCACTTTCGCTTCTGAAAGTCCCTGGAAGGTGACGTTTTGCCCGGCCTCGGCGGATTCAGAGGCTAAGGTTTTCAGCATGGCCGCCAGATCGACCGGCACGCGTTCTTCCGTTTTCGCTTCATCGCGAGCAAAGGCCAAGGTGGCGCCGATCATGGCTTCCATCTCGTCGAGATCGGCCAGCATCTTGGCGCGCATTTCCTCGTCTTCCACGAACTCGGCGCGCAGCCGCATGCGGGTAAGGGGGGTGCGCAGATCGTGCGAAATGGCGGCCAGCATGCGTGTGCGGTCGTCAACGAAGCGCCTTAGCCTTTCTTGCATGCGGTTGAAGGCGCCCGCCGCACGCCTGACCTCCAAGGGTCCGCTTTCGGGCAAGGGCGGGGCTGAAATGTCGGTGCCCAGCCGCTCGGCTGCATTGGCGAACAGGCGCAGCGGCAGCACGGCGCGCCTGACGGCCCAGGCGGCCAGAAGCAGCGTGACCAGGGTGGTGGCGGCGAAGCCCAGCAGGAAGCGGCCTCTCCACAGCGCATCCGGGGGAGCGGCGGCGGCCAGAACATTCAGCCAGCTTCCGTCCGACAGCTTCAGAGAGATCAGAAAGGATCGTTCATGCATAAAGCCTGGGCCGCCGCCTGGGCCGCGCATGCCTAGCCTTGGACCCTGTGTTCCCATATCCTCGAAACGCGCCGGTTGGACGCGCACTTCCATGGCGGGAGAGGCCAAACGGCGCAATTCGTTGGCAATGGCGTTGGAGACGCCGCGGTCGCGCTCGCGGGTCACCATGGGGTCTTTCGACCAGACGATCATCAAACCGTGGCGGCTCATCTTGCGAGACAGATTCTCGCGCTCAATGGGCGTCGCTTCCTCCATCGCCGAGGCTAGGCCCACGATCCGCTCGGCCGTCTGGCGTCCGCCCAGCGACGACAAGGCTTCGTCTCGATTGCCGGAATATAGCGCCAGCGCCGCCAGATGCGACGCCACCAGACCGATCGACAGCACGGCCAAAGCGCGCCCCAGGATGCTTTGCGGCCATAACTTGATCTTCATGCGCCGTTCCTTTCGACCTGGACCGAGAGCACGTAACCGCCGCCACGCACGGTCTTGATCAGCTCGGGCGACTTGTCGTTGCTTTCGATCTTTTTGCGGATGCGGCTGATTTGGATATCGACAGAACGGTCGAAGGGACCGGCCAGGCGTCCTCGCGTCAGGTCCAGCAATTGGTCGCGGGTCAAAACGCGCCCGGCATGTTCAACCAAGGCCTTCAGCAGATCGAACTCGCCGCCGGTCAAGTCGATATTCTGGCCGTCCGGGCCGGTCAGGCTTCTGGCCTGCGCATCCAGAACGAAACCCGCGAAGCGCCATGATTGGCTGTGCTGGCTAGGTTGAACCGCAGCCCGGGCGCGGCGCATCACCGCCTTGATGCGGGCCAACAGCTCGCGGGGATTGAAGGGCTTGGGCAGGTAATCGTCGGCCCCCATTTCAAGGCCGATGATGCGGTCTGTTTCCTCGCCCATCGCGGTCAGCATGACGATGGGAATGGAAGTTGTCTGCGCGTCGGCGCGCAACCGCCTGCAGATCGACAAACCGTCCTCGCCCGGCAGCATCAGGTCCAGAACGATCAGGCCGGGGCTTTTCAAGGATAGATGGCGGTTCAATTCCTGGCCGTCCCTGGCCGTCGCCACCTTCATCCCATGTTTGGTCAGGAAGCGCGCCAGCAGGTCGCGAATTTCGCGGTCATCGTCGACGATCAGAATTTCTGCATCCATCTCCATGACGCCGATGATAGCGCGCCTGCCTGGCTTCGGCCATGCGCCGTTACACTTCGTTACAAGAATGCGCCGCCACCGACATATCCGCGTTACAGGACGGGGCTATCTTGTCCTCATGTACGGTTTACCCCATCAACAGGAGCTTGCCATGAAACGCTTAACCAAAACCCTCTTGGCCACTGCGGCCATCCTTGCCGTTGCGGCGCTGCCTGTCATGGCGGCGGGTCCGGGCGGCGGCTTCGGCGCCGGCAAGGGCGATTGCCCCGGCTATGGCCAGCAGATCTCCGAGAAGTTGAAGCTGACCGCCCCCCAGAAGGCGGCCTACGAAGATTTTCTGAAAGTGGCGACGGCCCAGCGCGAGGAACATTGGAAGACCCGCCAAGCCATGGACCCGGCAGCCATTCAGTCCATGACGGTCGAACAGTTCCGCGCCCACCAGACCGATATGATGCAAAGCCGCATCGAATCGAAGACCAAGGTCTTCGAGGCGCGTCAGAAGTTCACGGCGACCTTGACCGCCGAGCAGAAGAAGCTGTTGGACGACAGTTTCGGCCCCGGCATGGGCAAGGGCAAGCGCGGCCCCCATGGTGGCGGCTGGATGATGTAATCGCTTAAAATTAAGCCGATGCCAAGTCTCCTCCTTGGCCGTCGGTGATGAAAGGCCCGGTTTCCGCCCCCCCGGAACCGGGCCTTATTTTGTCAGAAGAACGGGCAGGGCGGCTTTCAGGGCGGCAAAGGCCTTGCCGCTTGTGCGCGCCAGACGGATCAGGTCGGGCAGGGCGGCAGGTTTTCTTGCAAGCCCCATGAGAATAATGCCGATCCGCGTCTTGCCTTCCGGCGTCGTGGCGTCGGCGATGAAACCGGGAAGCGCCATGTCGGCAGTGTCGGCCACGGCGCGCAAGACCAGGAAAGGAACGCCCTTTGCTTTTGCCACGCGGGCCACGGCATGACTTTCCATATCGACCGCGACGGCGCCGGTGCGCGACCTGATTTGCGCCTTCTCATCAGGCGAAGCAAGCAGGACGTCCGATCCCGCCATCGGCAGGCAAATTGCGTTTAGAAAATGATGGCTGGCGTCGCAAGCGAAGCGCTGGCCGTCGGGTGCTACGATCTCGCTGGGGACCAGTAGTGTTCCCGCCGCCAAGGTTGGATCAAGGCCGCCCGCCAAACCGAAGCTGACCAATAGATCGCAGCCATGTTCCAGCAGCTTGATCGCCACCGCTTCGGCGCGTTTGGCGTCGGCGCCGGAGCAGAAAACGGGGTAGGGGGAAGGAATCAGCGCGGCTTCGCGTTCGACGCCGACAACGAAGCCGGGACGCTTACATCCCATAGGCCGTGCGGCGGCTATTGGCGCGCTTCAGGTTCTTGTAGCGGGCCAACGCCCACAGCGGGAAATAGGCGCTGTAGCCGTGATAACGCAGATAGAAGACCTTGGGGAAGCCCACGGCGGTATAGCGTTCCTCGTGCCATTTGCCATACATGTCGCGCGGCGTGTTCATCAGATAGGCGATGCCCTTGGCGACTTCGGGCGAATCGACTTCGCCAGCCGCCATCAGGCCTAGCAGCGCCCAGGCGGTTTGCGACGGCGTGCTTTCGTGGCACAGGGTCTTGCTTTCGTCCCAATAGCTGGCGCAATCCTCGCCCCAGCCGCCATCCTCGCGCTGGCGATTCTTCAGCCAATCGACGGCCCTGCGGATGTGTGGCGCGTTCATGTCCTCGCCAGCGGCATTGAAGGCGCACAAGGCCGACCAAGTGCCGTAGATGTAATTGGTGCCCCAGCGACCGAACCAGGAACCGTCGGTCTCCTGCTCGATCCTCATATATTCAAGGCCTGCCGCCACCTTGGGGTGATTGGCGTCGTAGCCCAATTGCGCCAGCAGGCTTAAGCAGCGCGCGCTAACATCCAGCGTCGGCGGATCAAGAAGTGCTCCATGGTCGGCGAAAGGAATGTGGTTCAGATGGTACTTTTCATTCTCGGCGTCGAAGGCGGCCCAGCCGCCATTGCCGCACTGCATGCCTTCAACCCACTCGGCGGCGCGTGAGACGGCTTCCCGGCTTTCGCTGGGCTGGGCGCGGTGCAAGGCCAGCGCCACCACGGCGGTGTCGTCGACGTCGGGGTAATAATCGTTGCGGTACTGGAAGGCCCAGCCGCCGGGGCGAAGCCCGGGACGCTGCCAGATCCAATCGCCCTCGACATCCAACACTTGGCGGTCCTTCAGCCAGTCCATCGCCTTGGCGATGGCGGGATGATCGCCCGGCAACCCGGCTTCCATCAGCGCGTGGGCGGCCAGACCCGTGTCCCAGACCGGCGAAACGCAGGGCTGGCAGTAAGCCGTATCGCCATGTTCAACCACCAACAGGTCGATCGATTTGCGGGCGATCTTGAAGTTGGGGTCGTCGCGGTCGTAACCCAGCGCATCCATCGCCATCACGCTGTTGGCCATGGCCGGGAAGATGGCGCCCAGGCCATCCTCGCCGTTCAAGCGCTCGAGCGTGAATTCCATGCACTTGTCGATCGACTTTTTCTCAAGGAATTTGGGGAAGAAAAATTCGACGGCGCGCAGAAACTTGTCGAGAACCAGAAAGAAATTGCCCAGGCGCGACCCGGTGGGATTGTTCTGCCAGTCGCGAATCTTTTCAGGATCGGCCAGGAACAGCTCGCGCACGCCGACGCCGCCCTTGTTGCGCGCCTTGGGCTTGATCGTGCAAAGCACGAACATGGGCACCATCACGGTGCGCGACCAGTAAGAAACCTTGGAAATATGGAAAGGAAACCATTCAGGCAACAAAATGGCCTCGGCCCTTGTCACAGGCACGGCCCGCCAAGGAACCTGTCCGAACAAGGCCAGCGCAAAGCGTGTGAACACGTTGGCTTTCTCGGCGCCGCCCAAGGCATGAATGCGTTCACGGGCCATTTTCATGTGTGGGGCGTCGATGTCGTCGCCAACCATCTTCAACGCGTAATAGCCCTTTACCGATGCCGATATGTTGGACGCACCCTTATGAAACAGGGGCCAGCCGCCGTCTTCGTTCTGGATGCTGCGCAGATAGCGGGCCAGCTTGGCCTCCAGCTCCGGCTGGGGCGTGTCCAGATAACGGTTGAGGAAGATGTATTCCGCCGGGATGGTAGCGTCGGCTTCAAGCTCGTAGACCCAGTGGCCGTCCGGCTTTTGGCGCTTCAAGATTCCCTCGGCCACCGTCTGCACGGTGCGTTCGACGGCGTCCAGCGACAAGCCATTGTCCTGGCGGTCAACGGCTGTCTCGAGGCTTTCGGGTGAAGTCCTTAGGGCAGTGACGGTCATGGCGCGTTGGAATCTCTCAATAACCCAATAATTCCCTGGGTATTTCGCACCGCAATATGTCGCTGATTCGCTATTCCGTCAAGGGGAGCGGTTGATAAATAGCGCTATCCCAGCTCTGTCCAGAGATCGAGATCTCCCATACTTCTGAAATCAGAGAAAACCCATCGTCGTTGAATGAGAGAAATGATCTGAAACATCAATGCTGTGTGATCGCCGAAAACCAATCGTTCAGCGACCTGCGACAGTTGTTGGGGCTGCGTGAGACTTGAGTTTAAAAAAACCCGGAGAGGTTTGGCCTCTCCGGGTGATGTCATTCTTCTGGGTGCTCGCTCAGAAGAAGACGGTTGAACCTTGATTTCTGTAGCGATCCTGGTGCGCGCACTTGGGTGGCGGGCATGCTGGGGCGGTGATTGTGCAAGACGACATTGCTTGAATAGCCCGCAAGGACCGAGGGGCGGTCTCTCAGGTCTTTCGCTGGGCTTGATTTCAGGCGAGGGAGGGCGGCGCCCTGGGAGAGGCCTTGCCGGGCGGCAAAGGCTGCGGGACGAATGCGGTGTCCGCTGGAGGAACAGCGGGTTCCCCAATCTGTCGCAAATGAGTGAGATAGGCGATGTTCTTCGGCTGCTGTCCGGCATGCAGCAAGGGCAGGCAGAAAACGCAATTCGCGCCGTCCTGCCTAGCAGGATTGGAAGAAGGCGCTGGTTGATTGTCGTCGCCCTGCGGCAGCGCCATGCCCTGGGCCGTACAGATGGCGGCCTGGGAAATATCCATATTCATGGGCGAAGAAAGAGCGCTTGCCAGGAGATTGAACATCAGCAGCGACAGGGCGAGAAAACCCGTCAAGCGCCGCCCAAGGCCATGCCGACTTGGCTGGCTACTGAAGGCGGGATAGATCGGCTGATGCTTATCCATAGCGCCATGCTAAGGAATTCATGGCTTATCGCGCAATGAAAAAATAGCGGAAAACCCCTTGATATTTGTCAATAATAGCTGCGAATTCAGCTGGTTGGCGGACCTGCCGACAACGCGCCATGCAGCGCCGCCCACAGCTTTTCCCCTTTGGAAATTTTCAAGGGGGCGGCAGGGTTGCTCCAACCCCGGTCGATCAGGCGCTCCAGAATCAATTTGTAGACGGCCATCATGGATAGCGCAGGACGCAAAGGCCTGGAATCAGTGCTTGCCATCAGGGCGGCTGCTTGGGTGAAATGGTTCTTGGCTTCCGTGGACAGAATCAGGCACACGGCCTGCAAATGCGGATGCGCCAATACGCCAGCCGGATCTCGTTCCTGGATGCGGCATTTGGCCAGCACGTTGCTGGGCAGATACAGGCGGCCCAGTTCGGCATCTTCCGCCAGATCGCGCAGGATGTTGGTGATCTGTAGCGCCTTCCCCAGGCTGTTGGCCAGGGAATCGGCGATTTTGACGGGCGCTCCCATGACGCGGTTTGACAATCTGCCCACAGCGCAGGCCACGCGATCGATATACTGGTCGAATATCTCGCGCGAGGGCGCTTGAATGGGGTCTCCGGCATCCATCTCCATGCCGTCGATGATGGCTTCGAAATCGACCTGACGCAGGGCATAGCGGCGGATGGGTGCTCGCAGCGCTCGCAGCAAGGGCATGTCCTCGGGCAGATCCTTGTCTTCGAAAGCAAGCTGAATGCCGTGGCGCCAGCGGGCCAATTCCTGGCGCTTGGTCTCGGGCGCATCCTGGGAATCGGCGATGTCATCGACGGCCCGGCAAAAGGCGTAGATGGCGAACATGGCCTGACGGCGCTCCTCGGGCAGCGTGCGCATGGCCCAATAGAAGGACGTTCCCGCCTTTTCGACGATCTCGGCGGCCATTTGCAGCGAAGCGCGGTCGCTATCGGGGTCGGCGAACCCGCCGCTATGGCTGCGGCCCTTCCAGGCCGATCCGCGCCGAAGGCCCGAATCAACGGTCATCAGGGCATACAACAATCCCGACAGCGGCAAGGTAAGCGCCCAGGGAATCGCGGGTTTCAAGCCGTACATGGACAAGGTGGGCAAATAGGCGATGGTCATGCACAGCCATCCCAGCGTTCCCGACAAGGTCAGGAAACCGTTGCCGCTGATGATGCCCAACGCCAGAGCGACCGGCGGCGCCATGTAGAGCAGCAGCATTCCGGCCACCGCTCCGGCCAGCAGAAGCCAGGAATGGCGAAGCTGCACGAAGGCGGTGCGGGCCACCATCGACCAGATGCTGGCAAGCGAAGGATATGGGCGCAGACTTTTCGATTCGTCGCTCTGGGCCAGCCCCAGCCAGATCGGTCCCTGCGGCTTTAAAATAGATGCCAGGGCGCAATCGTCGATGATGCGATCACGTATGGCTTGAATGCCGCCGGCCGATTCCAAGGATTCCTTGCGCACCAACATGCAGCCCCCGGCGGCGGCGGCGGTGCTGGAAAGCGGGTTGTTGACGTCGGCGAAGGGATACAGTTTTTGGAAAAAGAAAACGAAGGCCGGGATCAGCAGGCGCTCCCAAATGCCGGTGCAATTGAGTCTGGCCATCAACGAGACCAGACTGGCATTGCGATCCTCGGCCTGGGCGGCAAGGCGGGACAAGGTGGACGGGCCGTGCGCAATGTCGGCATCCGTCAGCCAGTAATAGACCGTTGTGGGCGCCAGTTCCCTGGCTTTGTCGACGCCTTGGGAAACGGCCCACATTTTCCCTGCCCAGCCTTTGGGCAGATCGCGGCCTTGCACGACGTGCAGTCTGGGGTCGTCTAGCGTTTGCGCCAGTTGGGCCGTGGCGTCGGCGCTGTGATCGTCGACCAGGATGACGTGGGAAAGTCCGGCGTAGTCCTGGGCCAGAATCGAGCCAATGGATTGGAGAATGGTCGCCGCCTCGTCGCGCGCCGGAACGATGGCGACGATTTGCGGCGGATTGCGGCCCGGAAAGCGGCTAAGCGAGGGTAAGGCCTGATCGGCGCGCCAAAAACCGTGGCGGCCCATCAGCAGCCCAAGCCAGACGGCCAGCGCGATCAGGGCCGGCACCAGAAACAGCGTCACGATTGCTCCCCAATGTGATGACATTCTTCTGAGACGTTTCTATCACGTCCGGAAATTGTGTGACAGGTCTTTGATTGGCCTTTGTTTCAGAAAAGCAAAGCCTTATGATTGGCTCTTGGCGAAGTGAGAGGTCTGCGTTGTCACTGGCGGAAACCATGAAAAGGGCCGATCCGGCCCATGCGATCGAGATCGCCGACCGGGTGTGGTGGGTCGGACATTACCTTCCCGGCGATGCTTTCCAGTGCCATGTCTATCTGCTTGAACACGGCGATCAATCGGTTTTGTTCGATCCCGGTTCGATGCTGACCTATGAACATACGCTGGCCAAGATCGCCGAAGTCACGGATTTTTCCAATATCCGCTGGTTCGTTTGTCATCACCAAGACCCCGACATCACCTCGGCCATGCCCAAAATCGACGCGCTGATCACGCGCGACGACGCCAGACTGGTTTCGCATTGGCGCGGCCAGGCCTTGATCAAGCATTACGGACTGAAGCTGCCATTCTGGATGCCCGAAGAACATGACTGGAAGCTCGATCTGGGCGGCAGGAAACTGAAATTCCTGTTCACGCCCTATGCGCATTTTCCGGGCGCTTTCGTTACCTTCGACGAACAAACGGGGGCGCTGTTTTCCAGCGACATCTTCGGGGGCTTCACCGAAGGATTCTCGCTGGTGGCCGAAAGCATGGATTATTTCGAAAGTCTGAAACCTTTCCACGAGCACTACATCCCCAGCCGCGACGTGTTGCTGCATTCCTTGACGCGCATCGAAAAGCTCGATCTGAAGATGATCTGTCCACAGCATGGCTCGATCATTCCCGATCATTTGGTGCGGCCCATCATTGAGCAGCTAAAGACCCTCGATTGCGGATTGTATCTGCTGGCCAAGGAAGACACCGACATTCATCGCCTGTCGCGCCTGAACCAGATGTTGTCCGACATCACCAAGACGATGACCGTTTACCGCGAATTCCAGGATGTGGCGCGCGCCCTGCTTGAAGTGGCGCAGAGATTCGTTCCCGCCAGACTGATCGAATTCTTCGCCCGTTCGCAGGGTCATGACGACAAGGTGCTGCATCTGGGGCCTGAAACCCGCTACAAGGGAAATCTGACCGATCCGCCGCTGCTGGCCGCCATGACGCTGGGTAAGGACGCCAAAAGCTGGGGGCGGCGCCACAAATGGAACTTCACGCTGGTGGGACCCGAAGACGCCGGGCGGCGCATGCATGCCTTGGCCGTTCCCTTGTTCTCGCCGGAAAAGGGCACCATCGAAGCCTTGGCCCTGATCCATCTGGACAAGCGCATCGCCATCAATTCCGAAGTCGTCGAGATGATCCAGCAATTGAACATTCCGTTGCAGGTGGCGGTCGAGCGCGAAACCATTTACAGAACCCTCGATCTGGAGCGCAAACAGTTCTATGAACGCTCGATCCGCGACGCCCTGACCGGCCTTTACACGCGCTTTTACATGCAAGATATGGTCGAGCGCCTGTTCGCCATCCATGATCGCGACAAGGGGGCGGGCGTATCGGTGGCGATGGTCGATATCGACCATTTCAAGTCGGTCAATGACACCTACGGCCACAATCAGGGCGATATCGTCTTGAAGCAGGTTGCCGCAGTCCTGACCGAAACCAGCCGACATGGCGATCTGCCGGTGCGCTTGGGCGGCGAGGAGTTTGCGGTCTTCGTGGCTGGCCGTTCCGCCAGCGAGATCGGAGCCTTTGCCGAACGGTTGCGCGAGGCGGTCGAGGGGCTGGAGTTCGGCCCTCCGATGGAGGGACGCAAGGTGACGGCCAGCGTGGGCGTGGCCGAGCGTCGCCAAAAGGAAAGCCTGATCGATTTCCTGGGCCGGGCTGACGCGGCGCTTTATCGCGCCAAGCAAAGCGGGCGCAATCAGGTGTGCTGCTTGCTGGCGCAGCCCTCGGAACCCAACATCAATTGACTGGCTTTAGATATCTTCTGACCGGAACCGGGTGATCGGGCAATTCGCGCCCCGCCATGCGGATAACCCCGGATCCTGACTGTTTGGCGCGGTACATGGCCTGATCCGCCTGCTCCACCAGACGCGCCGCGTCCTCGGCGTCGCTGGGATACAAGCCAACGCCGATGCTGCATCCCACTTGGCATATATGGCCCTTGACCTGGATATCCTCCTTGACCCGTTCGATCAGGATGGTCGCCACCGAAAGCGCGTCATGGTCATGCTCGACGCCCGGCAGCAGCACCACGAATTCGTCGCCGCCGAAACGCGCCACGGTATCGGCCTCCCGCAAGGCGTCTTGCAATCTCTTGGCGATTTCGCATAACAGGATGTCGCCCGCCTCATGGCCCAATTCGTCATTGACCGGCTTGAACTTGTCCAGGTCGATGAAGAGAACGGCGGCTTTCTGCCCCGTACGTTTGGCGGTGGCCATGGCAACCTCCAGCCGGTCCATGAACAAAGCGCGGTTGGGCAAGCCGGTCAGGGGATCGTGATGGGCCAGTTTCAGCAGGGCCTGCTCTTCCAACTTGCGGTCGGTGATGTCGGCGAAAATCTCGATATAGTTTTGCAGCCGCCCCCGGTGGTCCGTGATGCGCCCGATGGTGACGAAGGCCGGAAAGGCCTCGCCGCCCTTGCGCCGGTTCCAGATTTCGCCTTGCCATTGCCCCTGATCGTCTACCTGCTTCCAGATCGCCTCCTCGCGTTCCGTCTCTTCCTGATGCGCCCTTAATGACCGCTCGCCTAGGCCTGTCAACTCGCCGGGCAGATAGCCGGTAATGTTGGAAGCGGATTGGTTGGCCGACAGGATATGCCGCTTGGGATCAAGGATCAGCACGGCGTCGTGCGTGACTTCCATGACCTTGGCGGCTTGCTTCAGACGTTCGTCGGAACGAATGCGCGCCACCCGCATCGCAGCATAGCTGAGCGAAAGCACGGCGATCAGCAGCAGGGCGAAACCATAGGCGGCGTGCAGTTCGAAATTGCGCTGGACAAGGCTGGCCAGCCGATCTTCCGGAATGTGCGATATCAGCCGCCATACGTAATTGGCTCCAGAAATGCCACCTGTGGAAATCACGGCGTTGCCTTGATCCTTGTCGCCAAGAAAGGACGGCTGCAAGAGTGCGGAGCTGTACAGCCCCTGACTGGTGCTGACCTGAACCTGCCCCGCTTTCATCCTGTCCCAGGCCTGCTTGTGCAGGTTGCTGAAACGTTTGCCGCCCTCCAGTTGAAAGCCCCATTCCTCATCCGGGCGCGGGCTGAGCAGCCAAAAGCCGTCGCCATTCACCAGCATCAACTCGCCTTGGATGCCAAAAGAAGCCTCGCGCAGTTTGTTCAGGAGATTTTGGGCCAGATAATTGACGACCAGCACCGCCCTGCGGTTGCCCTGGCGGTCGAAAACGGGGGTCGCCAAACGGATCGTGGGTTTTAAGGGGCGTTCGATCTCGCCATTCTCGACATTCAAGTCCATGGGCGAAAGGAACACCTTGCCGCGGGCCAGATTGACGCTTTCCTGGAAGTAATAGCGCTGGGATTTGTCCTGCAGTTCCATCGCCGGGACGACATGCGGCTGGCCGAAGCCGAAATTAACCCGAACCAACTCCTTGCCTTCCATGGACAGCAGGCGAATCTGGTCGTACAGGCGCTTGGTGCGGGCCACCAGCAGGAAGTGGTTGTTCAACTCGCCAAGCGTCGCCACAGAGGGGCGTTCCAACCAGTCGAACAGCGCTTGATCGCTGGTCAGAAGGGTAATGTCGGTGGCGGTTTCATTTAGTAAGGCCTGGGTTGCGTTTCTGGCCGATTCGATGCGAATCGCCTCGCTTCTGTAAAGCGCCGTCAGGTTGTTGGATCGTTCAACCCATGAATAGACGACAAGGAAAACGATAAGGGAAAGGGAAAAGGGGAGGAAGGCCGCTAAAAAATGGTGCAGCAATTCTGAGATATAAGGCCGCAATTCCTGAAGCCTGATCATGCCGACCCCCTACCAGGCCCCCACCCAAGTCTTGTAGGAGATTACACCTTCACTTAATCCGAGTGAAAGTTAAATATTCTTCCTTAAAGATATTTTTGCCTTCATCTTTAAAAGGGGAATTCAACCTCTTATCTAAGCGGCTCGGTTCAGAATTCGGCTCATCCGCCGCTGGCGGCGGGCCAGCATGTCGGCATGTCTTTCGCTGGCGCGATGCTCTTCGGCCAGTGCCCTTAGCCGAGCCAGCATTTTTTGTTCCTTGACGGCCAGCACGCGCTCTTGCACCAGCCCGGCTTCGCCCAGGATCAGTCCCAGAATCAGAATCGGCCAGCCCGGCGATATTTCAAGCCACAGGCCGCCCACCGGCGCGGTTGCGCCCAGATGGTTTAGCAGCCCGCCGATGGTCAGACCCTGGTCCAGGTTTGGCAGGATCAGGCTGGCGGCGCTGACACCCAGCAGGGCGAGGCCGGTCAACAACAGGGGTGGGGAGAGGGCGATCAAACGCACGGCACACCTCGAGAAAAGAAGGACGCGGGGAATTTTCCAGCGTGTAAGCCGAGTATGACCTTTCTTCGAATTCCTTCAGTGACGAAGCGCACAGGACCTGCCCAATTGATATATAACTTTCATTATGCAAGGACATTTCCTGGATGCATTGCAAACCTTGCCGTGTCATAGTTTGCCCACATTCATCCGCCCGCAGAGGTGTTCATGCCGGACCGTCAGGCCGTTATAGATCGCAATGATCTCGGCACGTTATTCACGCTTCTGGCCGATGAGGGCTATCAGACGATCGGCCCCAAGCTGTATGACGGCGCCATCGTCTACGCCCCCATTTCATCGCCAGAAGAATTGCCGAAAGGGATTGGAGACGAGGAGGAAGGCGGTCATTACCGTCTGACCCAGCGTGGCGACGCCAAGCTGTTTGGCCACACAAAACCCGTGCAGGGATTGAAGGCGCATCTGTATCCAGCGCGCCAGAAACTATGGTCGGCGGAAAAGGCCGGTCACGGCTTTCGCGTGGTCAAGGATGCGGCCCCGCAGCCCCGTTACGCCTTCATCGGCGTGCGCGCCTGCGAATTGTCGGCCATGCTGGTGCAAGACCGGGTGTTCGAGGGCGGCCCCTATGTCGATAAGGGCTATGCCGAGCGCCGCAAGAACTGCCTGATCGTCCTGGTCACCTGCGATCATGCGGGCAATGCCTGTTTTTGCGCTTCGCAGGGCACGGGACCGGACGCTGCTGAAGGATACGATCTCAAGCTGGCGGAAGTCGTCGATGGTGCCCGCCATGTTTTCGTGGCCGAGGCGGGCAGCGACAAGGGCCGCGCCATTCTGTCCAAGCTGGCCAAGCAAGACGCCCAGGCAGGCGATCTCAAGGCCGCTGCGGCAAATCTCGAAGCCGCCGCCAAGGGACAGAAGCGGGCCATGATCGCAGGCGTGGCCGAGCTTTTGGCGGCCAAGCTGGAAAGCCCGCATTGGGAAGACGTGGCCAAGCGCTGCATGTCTTGCGGCAATTGCACCATGGTTTGCCCCACCTGTTTTTGCTCGACCATGGAGGATGCGACCGATCTTTCAGGCCTGAGGGCCGAGCGGACGCGCAAATGGGGCAGCTGCTTTAGCATCGATTATTCCTACATCCATGGCGGGCCGGTGCGAAATACCGCCGGGGCGCGCTATCGACAATGGATGACACATAAACTTTCCCATTGGGTTGAGCAGTTCGGCGTTTCGGGCTGCGTTGGATGCGGGCGTTGCATCATCTGGTGCCCGGTGGGAATCGACATCACGGCCGAAGCCAAGGCCATCGAGAGGGGAGCGTAACGTCATGGTGCAGGTGGACAATCTGGGCCGCGTCCTGGAAGAACATCCCTTTGCCCAGGGGCTGGAGCCGGCGCTGAAGGAACTGATGATCGGCTGCGCCGCCAATGAGCGGTTCGAGGCGGGGCAGTTCCTGTTCCGCGAAGGCGGCGACGCCAAGAAATTCTATCTCGTCCGTTCGGGCGTGGTGGCGGTCGAGGTGCATGCGCCCGGGCGTCAGGCACTGACCGTCGAAACGGTGGACGATGGCGGCGTTCTGGGCTGGTCGTGGCTGGTGCCGCCCCACAAATGGACCTTCGACGCCAGGGCGCAGACCTTGGTGCGCGCCCTGTCCTTCGACACCACCTGCCTGATGCGCAAAATGGATAGCGATCCGATCCTGGGCTATCAGGTCTTGAAGCGTTTCGTGCCCGTGATGGCGCATCGTCTGCACGCGGCCCGCATGCAGATGTTCGATCTTTACGGCCCGGGCAAGAAGGGGTGATGGCATGAACGTTGCCATGCAACAACTGGCCGATCCCATGGACATCCGGCCCTTCCGCATCGAAAAGATACGCAAGGAACTGGCTGATACCTTCACCATGGAACTGGTGCCCGAGGGCGGCGGAAGTTTTGCCTTCAAGCCCGGACAGTTCAATATGCTTTACACTTTCGGCGCGGGTGAGGTGCCGATCAGCATTTCCGGCGATCCCGCCGATCCGTCGAAGCTGGTCCACACCATCAGGCGCGTTGGCTCCATCACCCAGGCCATCGGCAATCTGTCAGAGGGCATGGCGGTCGGCGTGCGCGGCCCCTTCGGAACGCCCTGGCCGGTCGAGGAAGCCTTCGGCTCGGATCTGGTGATCCTGGCCGGCGGTTTGGGTCTCGCCCCCTTGCGCCCCGCCATCTATATGGCGCTGGCCAATCGTCATCGCTTCGGCAAGGTCGTGCTGTTGTACGGTTCCCGTTCGCCTGCGGAAATCCTGTTCCCCAAGGAACTGGAAAAGTGGCGCGGCCGTTTCGACACCAAGGTGCGTGTGACCGTGGATCGGGCCGAACCGGGCTGGGGCGGCCATGTCGGCGTTGTGACCAAGCTGGTGACCGGCGCCGGTTTCGATCCCATGCATACCGTTGCCTTCGTTTGCGGTCCCGAGATCATGATGCGCTATGGCATTCAGGCGCTTGAACAGGCGGGCATCGATTCCTCGTCGATCTATGTTTCGATGGAGCGCAACATGAAATGCGGCATCGGCCTTTGCGGCCATTGTCAGTGGGGCGCCCCCTTCGTCTGCAAGGACGGACCGGTGTTTCGCTTCGACGAAGTGGCGGACGCCTTCAAGGTGCGGGAGCTGTAGACATGAGCGCACGTGAAAAACCACGCCTTGGCGTTTTCAAGTTTTCCAGTTGCGACGGCTGTCAGCTGTCGCTTCTGGATTGCGAACTGGAATTGCTGGCGGTGACCGACGCCGTCGAGATCGCCTATTTTCTGGAAGCGACGCGCAAGGACATGAAAGGCCCGTTCGATGTGGTGCTGGTCGAAGGATCGATCACCACGCCGCATGAAGCCGAACTGATCCGCCAGATCAGAAAATCCGCCAAGGTGCTGATCACCATCGGCGCCTGCGCCACGTCGGGCGGCATTCAGGCCCTGCGCAATTTCGCCGACGTCAACGGCTTCCTGGACATCGTTTACGCCCGCCCCGATTACATCGAAACCCTGGATACGGCCACCCCGATCGCCGATCACGTCCAGGTCGATTTCGAACTGCGCGGCTGCCCGATCAACAAATACCAGTTGCTGGAAGTGCTGAACGCCTTCCTCAATCACCGCAAGCCTAACATTCCAAACTATGCCGAATGCATCGAGTGCAAGCAGCGCGGCACTGTCTGCGTGATGGTGGCCAAGGGCGTGGCCTGCCTGGGGCCTGTCACGCAAGCTGGTTGCGGCGGTTTGTGTCCGGCGTCGCATCGCGGCTGTTTCGGCTGCTTCGGGCCGATGGAATCCCCCAATACGACGGCGCTTGCCGACAGGTTCCTGAACGAACTGGGCCAGGACAAGGGAACCGTTCTCAGGGCCTTCCGCAGCTTCAACGCCAATGCGCCCGCCTTCCGCGAGGAGAGCCTGAAACATGAGTAACCGTGTCATCAAGGTCGATGCGCTGGCCCGCGTCGAGGGCGAAGGGTCGCTCTATGTGCGCGTCAAGGACAATGAGATCAAGGAAGTCCGCTTCGGCATCTTCGAGCCGCCGCGCTTCTTCGAAGCGTTCTTGCAAGGCCGTCACTTCATGGAAGTGCCAGACATCACGGCCCGCATATGCGGCATCTGCCCGATCGCCTATCAGATGGGCGCCATTCAGGCGATGGAAAACGCTTTCGGCGTCGAAGTTCCCGGCCCCATCCGCGATTTGCGCCGCCTGATCTATTGCGGCGAGTGGATCGAAAGCCATGCGCTGCATGTCTACATGTTGCACGCTCCCGATTTCCTTGGCCTGTCAGACGCCATTCAGCTTGCGAAGTCGAATCGCGATCTGGTGCAAAAGGCGTTGCGCCTGAAAAAGATCGGCAACGATCTGTTGGAAGCCGTGGGCGGCGGTCGCGCCATTCATCCGGTCAATATGCGGGTCGGCGGTTTCTTCCGCACGCCGCGCAAGGCCGAAATCCGGGCGCTGATTCCCGATCTGGAATGGGCCATTCAGGCCAGCCACGACACGATTCGCCTGGTCGGCGGCTTCAATTTCCCGGATATCGAGCAGAACTACACCTTCGTTTCCCTGCGCCATGACCGCGAATACGCCATCCATGAAGGGCGCGTGGTTTCTAATCGCGGGCTTGACATCGGCCTGCCCGAATTCCTGGACCATTTCGACGAGGAACATGTCAAACATTCGAACGCGCTGCATGGTTTCCAGAAGCCAGGCAAGCAGCCCTATCATGTCGGTCCCCTGGCCCGCTATGCGATCAATTACGACCGCTTGCATCCGGAGACGCTGAGCGCCGCCAAGTCGGCGGGCCTTGGCCCGGTGGTGCGCAATCCCTTCCAGAGCATCGTGGTTCGCTCGCTTGAGATCCTGCAGGTCTGCCTGGATGCGCTGACCATCGCCAAGAATTACGAAGAACCTGATCAACCCCATACCGAACCTGTGGTCAGGGCCGCCGTCGGCTACGGCGCCACGGAAGCACCGCGCGGGCTTTGCTTCCACCGCTACGAAATCGACGATCAGGGGCTGGTCAAAACGGCGCGCATCATGCCGCCGACGGCGCAGAACCAGAAGATTATCGAAAGCGATCTTTGGAAGGTGGTGGCGGCGCATCTGTCGCTGCCTGACGAAGATTTGAAATGGCGTTGCGAGCAGGCGATTCGCAATTACGATCCCTGCATTTCATGCGCGACCCATTTTCTGAAGCTGACCGTTGACCGCGAATGACGCCCTGATCATCGGAGTCGGCAACGAATTCAGGCGCGACGATTCTCTTGGCCTGCAGGTGGCCGCGCGGATCGAGGCCAGAAATCTTCCCGGCGTCGAGGTTCTGACCCACCATGGCGAGGGAACCGGCCTGATGAGCCTGTGGCGGGGCCGCTCGCTTGTCGTCGTCATCGATGCGGTTTCCTCGGGCCAGGACGGCGGAACCCTGCATGTCGTCAACACAAGGCTGGAGCCGATTCCCGCTGGCTGGACCCTTTTTTCCAGCCATGCTTTCGGCCTGGCTGAAGCGGTCGAGCTGTCTCGCGATTTGGATGAGTTGCCGCCCGCCTTGTGGATCGTAGGTCTGGAAGGCAAGGATTTCTCGCATGGTCAAGAGCTTAGCTCAGAAGTCGCCCATGCCCTGGAGAGTGCCGTCACAAAGGTTATAGAACTCGTCAGTCCCATGGCATGACAGGCTTGTGACAACCTGATAAAACTAGCCGTCGCAACCACGGGATCGATATGCAAACGCGTCTGGGCGATCTGAAGATATTGCTGGTGGATGACGAGGAATTCGTCCGCGCCATCATGCGCCGGATGCTGCATTCCTTTGGCATTCAGGTTATCGAAGAGGCGGGAGACGGTCAGGCGGCGCTGGAGCTGATGCAGACATTCCTTCCCGATCTTGCCTTCGTCGATTTGTCGATGGAACCCATGGATGGGCGGGAATTGTTGCGCAGCATGCGTACTCATGTCCGGCCCGATCTGCGCAATGTGCCGGTCTTTATTCTTACGCTTAATTCGGATGCCGATATGATCAAGCAGGTTGTCCCCATGGGCGTGGAAGGCTACCTTGTGAAACCGGTGGCGCCAGACGCCTTGCGGGCAAAAATCTTGCAGGCAGTTGGCATTGAAGGAGTTGTGAAGTGACTGAGGATCGCACTATCGGCAGCATCATGCGCACGGACGTCCTGTGCTGCGAACCATCGACGCCGCTGGTCGAAGCCGCCAGGATGATGCAGGAAGGCCGGTGCGGCTCGATTCTGGTGCTCGATGGCGAGCGCCCGGTCGGCATCTGGACCGAGCATGACGCGCTGGCGCTTGATCTTGAGAATTCCGGCTCGCTTGACATTCCCATCGCCAAGGTGATGAGCGCCCCCCTTGTGACGTCGGGACCCAACGTCACCGTCTCGGAGGCGGGACGGCGCATGAAGGAAGAGGGGCTTCGCCATCTGGTGATCACTGGTGCGCAAGGCAAGCTTCTGGGCATCGTCAGCCAGACCGACGTCATCAAGCATTTCGGCATCCAGCATTATATGTATCTGCGCGACGTGCGCTCGGCCGTGCCCCGCGCCCTGGTAACCGTGAAGGCAAGCGTTCCTTATACCGATGCGATCAGGGCCATGCGTCACGAGCGTTCGGATGCCGCCGTGGTGGTCGACGACGCCAACCGCCCCATCGGCATAGTGACCGAGCGCGACATCCTGCGCCTGATCGCCAGGCGCGATCCGATCAAGCCCGTGGAGGAGATCGCCAGCAAACCCCTGTTCACCGTTTCCTCGCAGACCACGCTGTTGTATGCGCGCGACATTCTGGAACAGAAGGGATTTCGCCATCTGGGCGTGATCGACGATACAGGGGAGTTGGCTGGCATCTTGTCATTCTCCGACATTCTGACCAGTCTTGAGCATGAATATGTGCGCCGCCTGGAAGACGCCTTGCATCAGCGCGACCGAGCGCTCGAGGAATCGAAGCGCCATCTGAACTTGGCGCATAAGGTGATCGAGGCTTCGCTGGACGGCATCATCATCACCGACAACGAGGGTGTGATCGAGGCGATCAACCCGTCCTTCAGCACCCTGACCGGCTATACGGCCGAGGAAGTGATCGGCCAGAAGCCGGGCATGCTGAGATCGGGACGCCACGATCAGGAATTCTACAACCAGATGTGGGAATCGATTACCACCAAGGGCCATTGGCAGGGCGAAGTGTGGAACCGGCGCAAGAATGGCGACATTTTTCCGGAATGGCTGACCATCACCCGCATTCAGGACATGGAAGGCGGAGCCATTAAATATGCGGGAATCTTCAGCGACATCACGGAACGCAAGAAGGCCGAGGAGCGCATCCGCAATCTAGCCTATTTCGACGTGCTGACCGGGCTTCCCAACCGCCGCCTGTTCAACGACCGTTTGTCGATGGCCATCAATTCGGCCCGCCGCCACCATCAGCGACTGGCGATCTTGTTCCTCGATCTCGATCTGTTCAAGCGTATCAACGACACGCTGGGCCACAGCGTGGGCGACCGCGTGTTGGAGGAGATGGCGAATCGGCTTAAGGTTTGCATGCGCGAGGCGGATACCGTGTCGCGCATGGGTGGCGACGAATTCACCATTCTGATGAGCGAGATTCAAGACGTCGAGGATGCGGCGCGTCTGGCCAGACGCATCGTCGAAAGCATCCGCGAGCCGTTCCTGGTCGAAGACCGCGAATTGTTCGTCACCACCTCGATCGGCATCAGCGTTTTTCCCGAAGACGGCGACAGCCCGGAAGTGCTGGTCAAGAACGCCGACATCGCCATGTACCGGGCCAAGGATCTGGGGCGCAACAGCTACCAACTTTACACGCCCCAGATGAACGCCAAATCCTTCGAACGTTTGGCGATGGAAAACGAATTGCGCAAGGCGCTCGAGCGCGACGAATTCCTGCTGAACTATCAGGTGAAGATGAATCTGGACACCGGCGGCATTGCCGGGGCCGAGGCCTTGGTGCGCTGGCGCCACCCCGATCTGGGGCTGGTGCCGCCCGCCGACTTCATCCCCCTGGCCGAGGATACCGGCCTGATCGTTCCCTTGGGCGAGTGGGTGCTGCGCGCCGCTTGCGTGCAGAACAAACTCTGGCAGGATAGGGGTTTGCCACCCATCCGCATGGCGGTTAACATCTCGCCGCATCAGTTCAATCAGGCCGATCTGGTGGGGCGCGTGCGCCAAGTCCTGTCCGAGACCGGGTTGGACCCAAAATATCTGGAACTGGAAGTCACCGAATCGGTGTTGATGGAGCATATGGACATCGCAGCCCATATGCTGAACGAACTGCGCGCCATGGGCGTCGTAACCTCGATCGACGATTTTGGCACCGGCTATTCCAGTCTGGCTTATTTGAAGCGCATTCCCATCGACGCCCTGAAAATCGACGCCAGCTTCATGCACGACCTGACCACCGACGACAGCGACGCCGAGATCGTGTCGGCCATCATCAGCCTAGCCCATAATCTTCGGCTTAAAGTGGTGGCCGAGGGCGTCGAGACTGAGGACCAGATCGCCTTCCTGCGCAGCCATGGCTGCGACGAGATTCAGGGCTACTTGGTCAGCCGTCCGGTAAGTGCCGAAAATTTCGAGAGTTTGTTTGTTCAAGACTTGCTGTTCCAACCGCCGGGCATCCGGACACCGCCCAAGAAACGCAATAAGTAGTGTATCGTTGGTTGGCCCACGCTCTCTTTTGTGTTAGAAGGGCTGCATGAGGGATAACGGCGAAATGAAGATAGGCCTTGCGAAAGCCCTGTTGGGGGCTTGCTTGCTGACGCTGTCCGCCTGCGGCGGCCCGACGCTCACGCCCAGCGCGCGCAGCGAAAAGGAAACGATCAGCCCGCATTTCAGCGATTTTACCGATATCCCGCGCCCCGCCAGCGCCACCATGGATCTGGATCGCACCCTGATTTTCGGCAATGCCGATAGTTGGGTCGGGCGTCTGGCATTCACCAGTCGCATGACCACCATCGAACTGTTCGATTTCTTCAAGCAAGAGATGCCGCGATTCGGCTGGGAAGAAGTGACCAGCGTGCGCTCGACGGTCAGCGTCCTGTCTTATCGCCGCATGGACCGCGTGGCGATGATGCAGATAAAAAGCGGCACGCTCTACGGTTCGTCGGCCGAATTGACCGTTTCGCCCAAGGGCGCGCCGGTCGGTTATTCTCCGGGCGGCGGTTACGGTTCGGGAAATCAGCAGGGCGGCGGCGTCATCACCACACAGCCGTTGCGCTGAGCCTTTCCGGCGGCCTCGTTTAAACGCTTATTCGAAAACGCTGGGTTCGCAGAATTGGCGACTGGCCTTCAGCTTGGCGCAAAGGGCGGCAGCGGCCTTGGCATTGGCCAGCGGACCGGCCTTCAAGCGCCAGTAAACGCCCTTGCTGCCCAGATCCGCCTTGATCGCCAGCATGCCCAGCTTGGCCAGTTCCGGGAACTTCTTCTTGAAAGTGGCGATGTCTTTTTCCGCCTGCTCGCGGCTTTTGTAGGATGCCAGATGCACGGCGGGCTTGCCTTTGATGTTGGCAGGCAGGGCGCTGGCTGCCGCTGTGCCCGAGGCCGCTTTCGGCGAAGAAGCCGTCGTCTGGTTGGCCGTTGGCGGCGGGGCTGGCGGCTGGGCGATGCGGTCCAGTGCCTCGCGCTCGCGGGCATATTCGTCGGCGGTCAGCAGGCCTGCCGTTTTCAACCGCTCAAGCTGGCCCACGGCGGTAGCGGCGGACATGAAATCCTTGGGGGCGGGCAGCGGATTGGCGCGGTTGCGGGGCTGGGCTGGCAGCAGACCGTCCAGGATCATCTGGCGCTCGGCATTCTGCTCGGCGGGCGAAATTGCGCCGCGCTCCAGCGAACGGGTCAGTTCCTGCAGGCGAGAAATGATCTGTTGGCTGGCGGGCGAGGGGCGATCAAGCCCGGCGCCGGGCGGCGGTTGGGTCAGCGGCAGGATGGCGCCGATATTGGCCTGACGGCGCGCCCTGAACTCGTCTTCGGTGATCAACCCGTGTTCCGCCAACTCGCGCAAGGTGGCGAAACGTTGCGCGGCGGTTAGAACCGGCGAGGCTCCCCCCGCCATTTGCGCCGCGGGCAGAGGGGCGCTGGCCACCGACATCGCTGGCGGCGGCCCTTGGAATGTTTGCGAAACGCCCAGAACGTCGGCGCGACCGGGCTGCGCGGACAGCGCTTGGCTGGCCAATTGGTCGGCGGGCTGGCCGGACAGATAGCCCAGGTTGATGTTGGATAGTTCGGAAAGGCTGCGCGGCACCAGACGTTGGCCCGGAGGGAAGGTGGTCACGGCGGTCACGCGCCCGCCCATCAGTTCCTGATAGGCTTGGCGGGCCAGATTGGGCCGCCCGGTATTCTGATACAGAAGGCCCGCCGCCAGCAGAGCGTAGGGATCGCGCGGCGTCTTGCGCAAGGCCATGCCGACCTGGGTCTCGGCCCCCGGATAATCGCCCTTGGCCAGGGCCGCCAGGGCCATGTCGGTGGGGTCGGCTGTCCGGCCCGAACCGGCGCCAGCGGAAAAGCCGGGCAGGGCGCTGTCGGGGTCGAAGGCCATGCCACAGGCGCCGAGGCTGAAAACAGCCAGCACCACGGGCAGGAGCCGCATTCCTCGCTCAAGCACGACCGATCCCAACAAAACCTGCTACCCCCTATATTTAGCGGTCAGCAAATCTATCCAATACAAAGAGTGGGCGCAAGCCGAAGGGAAGGAAATGTCACAAACCAGCAGGGGACAGGCAAAGCGCAAGGCATTACAGTCGCCTATGACGGTTCCGTTTCAGGCTTGATCATGGTCGCTGCCCGCCCCGCCATCGTTTTATTGTTCGACTCGGACGGTTTTTGCCGCCTGGAGAGCAGCCCGCGTCTGGCCGGTCTGAGCCAGGAAAGCGCCCCCCGCTTTCATCGTCTTGTCTCCCGCTATGACAGTCAGGCCTTTGAACTGGCCAGCAGCGGCGTGGGGCTGGCCTTGTGCAAGGATGCGTCTGCCGCCGCCGGAATGCAGGTCGTCAGCAGCGAGTCCGTTCCCTTCGGGCGTTGGATGTTGCCGCTGGAGGGAGACGAGCCGGACTTGCGCTTGCTGGAGGTGCAAAACTCCCTGGCCGGTCTGCGTCGGTTGGATATGGCCCCTTTTGCCGTCGAGACTTTGACGGTTGTTTGCAAGCAGGCGGGAAACGGGGCGTCCCGGCTGTCGATATCGCTGGAAAGCGGGCGGATCGAAACCGTGGAGGGGGAGAGACAGGCCCAGGTTTTCAGGGCCGTCCTCAGCGCTTCGCCGCAGCGCTGGCGCGCCTTGGTTCAGTTGGCGCGCCTGCTGATCGAGATGGCTCCCGCCGACTTGGTTCTGAACGAACAGGAGGCCGCCCTGATTCTGGCCCAGGGCAATGCGGGCCGGGCCAGGCGGGCGAGACGGATGGGGCTTCGCGGGATCGAGACGGTCGGCGGCGCTTTCAGGCTGATCGCCAGGCTCGGCATCGAACAGATCGCCGCCAACCGTTCCTGCATCGCTGGCGGCGACACTGTCGAGGGGGTGCATCAGATGCGCGTCGGCGTGCGCAGGCTAAGATCGGCGATCAATCTATTCCGCCCGCTCTTGAAAGAGGCCCCGGCGGCCAGGATTTCCGCGCAACTGAAAACGCTGGCCTCATTGCTGGGGCCGGTGCGTGACGTCGATGTATTTCAGGAAATCATCCTGGATCCGGTGTTGGCGCTGCTGCCCAATCATGCCGGGATCGAGGCATTGAAGACGTCCTTTGCTAAAGATCGCGACGATCTGTTGTCGAAAGCGCTTCCCGCTCTCGATCAGCGTGCTTTCGCAAGCCTGATGCTTGATTTGCAAGACTGGAGCGAAACAGGTGCTGCCAGCGAGGAAGGCGATCTTCGCCCGTTCGCCAGCAAGGCGTTGGACAAGCGTCATCGCAAGCTGATGAAGGCGGGCCGCGATTTCCTGATGCTTGATCCCCCGGCCCGTCACGCGCTTCGCATTCGCGGCAAGAAGATGCGCTACGCCGCCGAATTTCTGAATACTCTTTTTCCCGAGACCAAGACGCAGCGATATCTGGAAGCGCTGACCCATTTGGTCGATGTACTGGGGCATCTGAACGACATCGCGGTGGCAAGGCGCGTACTGGAAGATCGGCGGGCCAAAGCCCGCGACGCGGCGCTCCATCATGGCGTGGGCTTCGTCGAAGGCTGGCATGCGGGCCGGGCCGCCTTGTTGGAGGAGCAAGTCGTCAAGGCCTGGGACGACTTCAAACGCCAAGACAAGTTCTGGAGATGATTAAGCGCGCAGCCCTTTGATCAGCTTCAAATAATCGGGTTCGTTTTCGGCCGTGACATGTCCGTGGCGGATCATGAAATCGATCAGCACCAGGGGCACGTTGAACTTGAAGTCGCGCGTTCCCAGGACGGTTTCTTGCACCTTGGCGATTGGCCAAAGTTCGAAGGCCTCGACCTCGCCGTCGGCGGGATGCGGCTTGAAATCCGCCGGGCATTCCAGGTCGTAGCAAAAGATCAGGTCGTTGCGCAGACCCTGCTCGTTTTCGAAACAATAGCGGATGGCGCCAACGGCCACGGCTTTCCTGGCCAGCGCTTCTGGAATGTCGGCTTCTTCGGCGCATTCCTTGACGACATTTTCCATCAGGCCCAGCCCAGCAGGCTGGCCGCCCGCCACCAGATGATCGAGCTTTCCGGGCGCCACCGCCTTGTCTTTGGCGCGTCTGGCGATCCACAATTTTTGATCGGGGCCGCGCCCCACATAGCCGTTCAGATGCACCCCCACCGCCAGAATGCCCAGGGCGTGCACGGCCGAGCGGTCGACGCGCAACAGTTCCGGCATTCCCCAATCGGCCACCACCGGATACATCTCGCCGCGCAAGGGTTGAAGAACGCCCTGTCCGGCCAGGGCCTGCATGGCTTTACCCACCGCTTCGGTTCTGGCCTCGACAGTTGTCAGCGTGGAAGACAGGCCAACCTGATCGTCCTCGACCCTGAAAATGCCGGAAAAGGCGCCAAGGCGCAGGGCCATGTCAGGCCTGATCCATCCCACGGACAGCCCCTCGACGACGAAGGGGCGGAAACGCTCTGGATCGAAGGCGTTGCATTCAACGATGTGCTTTAAATAGGACAAGAACGGCTCCGTAAAGGGGTGGGAGTGGACAACCCAAAAGAGGGGTGATTATATAGGTCTCTTGAGGAGAGACGCTTTAAAAATCGATAAGGAACAACCTATGTCCGAGTTCGCGAAAAAGACAATCGAGGATTGGCGCAATCTGGCGGTCAAGGATTTGAGGGGTGAAAGTCCCGACAATCTGATCCGCAAGACGGCGGAAGGCATCAACGTGAAGCCGCTTTATACGGCTGCCGACCTCGAGGGGCTTTCGCATCTGGACAATCTGCCGGGTTTCCCCCCGTTTCTGCGCGGACCCCGCGCCACCATGTACGCCAACCGCCCCTGGACCATCCGCCAATATGCGGGGTTCTCGACGCCCGAGGAATCGAACGCCTTCTACCGCGCCAATCTGGCCGCCGGTCAGATGGGCCTGTCGGTGGCCTTCGATCTGGCCACGCATCGCGGTTACGATTCCGATCATCCCAGGGTGATCGGCGATGTCGGCAAGGCGGGCGTGGCCATCGATTCCGTTGAAGACATGAAGATTCTGTTCGACGGCATCCCGCTCGATAAAATGAGCGTCTCGATGACCATGAACGGCGCGGTGCTGCCCGTGCTGGCGGGCTATATCGTGGCCGCCGAAGAGCAGGGCGTTTCGCAAGACAAGCTGTCGGGCACCATTCAGAACGACATTCTGAAGGAATTCATGGTGCGCAACACCTACATCTATCCGCCAGCCCCCAGCATGCGCATCGTGGCCGACATCATCGGCTATACCGCCAAGAACATGCCCAAGTTCAATTCGATCTCGATCTCGGGCTATCACATGCAGGAAGCCGGGGCGACGGCGGTGCAGGAACTGGCCTACACGCTGGCCGATGGTTTGGAATATGTGCGCTCGGCGCTGAATACCGGCCTGGCTATCGACGAATTCGCCACCCGCCTGTCCTTCTTCTTTTCCATCGGCATGAACTTCTTCATGGAGGTCGCCAAGCTGAGGGCGGCCCGCGTGCTGTGGGCCAAGCTGATCAAGCCCTTCGATCCCAAGAACCCGATGAGCCTGGCATTGCGCACCCACTGCCAAACGTCAGGCTGGTCGCTGGCCGAGCAGGATCCCTACAACAACGTCATCCGCACCACCATCGAAGCCATGGCCGCCGTGCTGGGCGGCACGCAAAGCCTGCACACCAACGCGCTGGACGAGGCGATTGCGCTGCCCACGCCGTCTTCGGCCCGCATCGCCCGCAACACTCAATTGATCATCGCCGAAGAGACGGGCATTCCCGCCGTCATCGATCCCCTGGGCGGCAGCTACTATGTCGAAAGCCTGACCGCGTCGCTGGTCGCCGAGGCCGAGGCGCTGATCGCCGAGGTCGAGGAAATGGGCGGCATGACCAAGGCGGTGGAAGCCGGTTTGCCCAAGATGCGCATCGAAGAGGCGGCGGCCCGCAGGCAGGCCCGCATCGACAAGGGTCTTGAGACCATCGTCGGCGTCAACAAATACAGGCCCACCAGCAGCGAGCCGATCGAGGTGCTGGACGTCGACAATGCCAAGGTGCTGGCCTCGCAGGTGGCGCGCCTGTCCAAGCTGAAGTCGTCGCGCGATTCCGCCAAGGTGAAGGCGGCGCTGGGCGCCTTGACCGAAGCCGCCAAGACCGGCCAGGGCAATCTGCTGGCTTTGGCCGTCGAGGCCACTCGGGTCCGCGCCACGGTGGGCGAGATTTCGGACGCTTTGGAAGTTGTCTATTCGCGTTATAATGCCAAGCATCGCGCCGTCTCGGGCGTTTACGGCGCCGCCTATGAAGGAGACCAGATGTTTGCCAATATCCGGGCCGAGGTCGATGCTTTCGCGAAGGCCGAAGGTCGGCGTCCGCGCTTGCTGGTCGTCAAGCTGGGCCAAGATGGGCATGATCGCGGCGCCAAAGTGATCGCCACCGCCTTCGCCGACATGGGATTCGATGTCGATGTCGGCCCCTTGTTCCAAACGCCCGACGAGGCGGCGCGCATGGCCGTCGAGAACGATGTGCATGTGATCGGCGTTTCCAGCCAGGCCGCCGGCCACAAGACGCTGGTGCCGCTGCTGGCCGATGAATTGAAGAAGGCCGGGGCTTCGGACATTCTGATCGTGGTGGGCGGCGTCGTTCCGGCGCAGGACTATGATTTCCTGAAGGCCGCCGGGGCGTCGGCCATTTTCGGTCCCGGCACCAACATTCCGGCGGCGGCTTCGGAAATTCTGGCTTTGCTTGCAACAAAGAGGAAAGCCGCCTGACCAGCGACCTGCAAGATCCCAAGGCACGGTTAAGCGAAGCCTGGTTCTTCTATGCAGCCAGCCATATCCAGGCCGGTCAGGCCGCACTTGTGCAAAATCGTCTGCAGGACGCGCTGACCTCTTTCCAGGAAGCCGCCAAGCTGGATGCGCTTAATCTGGCCGCCTGGGGTGGCATGGGCGAGGCCCAGGCGCGCATGGGCGACAAGATGGCGGCCCGCCAGTCCTTCGCCCATCTTTGCGCCATCATCGGGGGGCAGGCAGGCGATCTGGGTGGTCTGGGCGGGCAATTGTTCGGCCACGGTTGGAGCCATGCCGCCTTAGCGCTCTGGCAAGCCGCCGAGAAGGTCGATCCCGCCAGCGCCGTCTGGCCAGCCAATCAGGCTTCGGCCTTAAAATTGCTGGAACGACTGGGCGAGGCCAAGGTCAAGGCTTGGTGGGCGCTGGGGCTTGATCCGGGGCTGGATGCGGCCAATCGGGTCTTGGGCGAAATGGCCGAGGATGCTGGCGATCTGCAAGTGGCCATTCGCCATTTCTCGGCCATCGCCAAGCCGGATGCCCAGGTGCTGGCGCATCTGGCGCAAAATCATTTGCTGATCGGCGATGGCAAACAGGCGGCTGCCGATTTCGCCAGGGCGGCGGAGCAAGATTCGTCCTTCGCTTCCGCCGCCTTGATGGCCTTGCATTACCGCCCCGACATTTCCTTTGCCGAAATCGTCGAGCGGCATCTTCATTGGGGGCGGCAATTTCCAGATCCGGGCCGCCCGCCTTGGCGCCATAAGATGGGTCAGCCTTTACGTCTGGGATTCGTTTCGTCCGATTTTCGCCATCACGCTACCGGCGTGTTTCTGCCGCCCTTGCTGCGGGGATGCCGACAGGGCGGTTGGACGGTGGCGCTCTATTCGAACACCAGAAAGGAAGACGCCCTAACCCAGCGCTTCAAGGAGATGTGCGACGACTGGCGCGACATCACACCACTTGACGATGCGCAAGCCGCCGATCTGGTGCAGGCCGACGGCATCGACATTCTGTTCGATCTGAATGGCCATACGGCGGGCAATCGGTTGGGGCTGTTCGCGCTGCGCCCGGCCCCCATGCAGATCAGTTTCATGGATTACGTCTGCACGACGGGGCTGAGCCAGATGGATTTCCTGATCCATGACGGCACGCAATTGCCGCCCGAAAATGCTGCGCGGTTTACCGAGAGGGTGCTTTATCTGGAACCCGATACGCTGGTCTATGCGCCGCCAGCCTATGCTCCGGATGTATCGCCAGCCCCGTTTGCGAAAAACGGGTTTGTCACCTTCGGCAGTTTCAACGCCCTGTTCAAGATCGGCGAAGATTGCATCGAATTGTGGAGCGCCATCTTGCGCGAACTTCAAGATTCAAGACTGCTGATCGCGGCGCCGAATTTGAAATACGACGCTGCGCAAGAACGCGTGAAGGCGCTGTTTCGCAAGCATGGTGTCGATGCAAGCCGCCTGACCTTGCTGGGCGAGGCCGATCATCTTGAGCATTTGTCGCGCTATGGCCTGGTGGATGTCGTTCTCGATTCACAACCCTATTCCGGCGGTTTGACCACCTGCGAAGCGCTTTGGATGGGCGCGCCCGTGATTGCGATGCTGGGCGAGCGTATCGCGGGAAGGCACGCCGCCAGTCACCTGAAGGCGGTGGGGTTGGGCGAACTGGTGGCGACCGATCAAGACTCCTATGCCCGGCTGGCGGTCGAACTGGCGAAGGATGCGCAACGTCTGGTTTCTTTACGCCATGGGCTGCGCAGTCTGGCGTTGAACTCGCCGCTATGCGATACGGGTAGGTATATCCGTCGTTTTATGTCGATTCTGGTAGAATATACTTCTTCACTCGACGGATGATCGACGGCCCGCAACTTACGACAGGGCTTGCATTTTCCTATTTTCCTGGCATAGTCCGTGAATAACGACTCGTATCGTTACAACGGGGACAGAATGGTTCTCTTTAGGCTCTTTGGGTGGGTACTCGTCCTGGTTTCGGCACTACTGGCGTCCTCGGAGGCGATTGCCGCCCTGGGTACCGGTACGCATGATTTTATTGCGGCTGCCGATTTGTGGGCCTTGTTCCTGGGAACCCCTCCTGAATTCGATGCCAGCGGCGCCCAACTGTGGCAGGACGTACTGTCCTGGCCTGCCTGGGCTGTCATCCTTCCTGTCGGCGCATTGATGATTCTGGCTTTCCGTCCGCGCAAGAAGCGTGGTTTCGGTCGCAGAAGGTACGCTTAATATCTTCCCTCAGACGCCGGGCGGGCTCCGCCCTTGGCTCGCGCGCGAAAATTCGCGCGGGCGCTCAATGCGCCAGTCGCTACGCTCCAAAATACAATTTTAGTTAGTCCCCGATCTTCAGCGCGGCCAGGAAGGCCGATTGCGGGATTTCCACCTTGCCGAACTGGCGCATGCGCTTCTTGCCTTCCTTCTGCTTGTCCAGCAGCTTGCGTTTGCGCGACACGTCGCCGCCATAGCACTTTGCCAGCACGTCCTTGCGCAGGGCCGAGATGGTTTCGCGGGCGATGATGCGCGAGCCGATGGAAGCCTGGATGGCGATCTGGAACATCTGGCGCGGGATCAGTTCCTTCAGCTTCTCGCAGATGGCGCGGCCCCGATTGTCGGCGACACTTTTGTGGCAGATGAAGGCCAAGGCGTCGACCGGTTCCTGATTGACCAGGATCGACAGCTTGATGAGGTCGCTTTCGGCGTAATCGTCCATGTCGTAATCGAAGCTGGCATAACCGCGGCTGACCGACTTCAAACGGTCATAGAAGTCGAAGACGATTTCGTTCAGGGGCAGGCGGTAGACCACCATCGCCCGCTTGCCGGCATAGGTCAGGTTTTGCTGCTGGCCGCGCCTTTGCGTGCACAGGCCCAGGATGTCGCCCAGATATTCGTCGGGCACCAGGATGGTGGCCTTGATCCAGGGCTCCTCGATCTTGGCGATGCGCGCCGGGTCGGGCATGTCGGCGGGATTGTGCAGCTCCTGCACGCTGCCGTCGGTCATATAGACCTTGTAGACCACGCTGGGCGCGGTGGTGATGAGGTCGAGATTGAATTCGCGCTCTAAGCGTTCCTGGATGATTTCCAGGTGCAGCAGGCCCAAGAAGCCGCAGCGAAAGCCGAAACCCAGGGCGACCGAGGTTTCCGGCTGATAGTTGAAGCTGGCGTCGTTCAAGCGCAGCTTGGAGAGCGAATCGCGCAAATGTTCGTAATCGGCGGCATCCACCGGGAACAGGCCGCAGAACACCACCGGCACGCTGGGCTTGAAGCCGGGCAGGGGCGTGGTGGCGGGGGCCTTGTCGTCGGTCAGCGTGTCGCCCACTTCGCAATCGGCCACCGCCTTGATGCCTGCCGTGACGAAACCGATTTCGCCGGGGCGCAGTTCGGGCAGATGCACCAACTTGGGCGTGAAATAGCCGACGGCGTCCACTTCATAGACGGCGCCGGTGGCCATCATGCGCACCTTCATGCCCTTCTTGATGACGCCATCGACGACGCGCACCAGGGTGATGACGCCGAGATAGGGGTCGTACCAGGAATCGACCAGCAGAGCCTTCAGAGGGGCCTTGTCCTCGCCCTTGGGGGGCGGCAGGCGGGTGACCAGGGCTTCCAGCAGATCGTCGATGCCGATGCCCGACTTGGCCGAGACCAGCACGGCCTCGGAAGCGTCGATGCCGATCACTTCCTCGATCTGTTCGCGCACGCGCTCAGGCTCGGCCGCCGGCAGGTCGATCTTGTTCAAGACCGGCACGATCTCGTGATGATTCTCGATGGCCTGATAGACGTTGGCCAGGGTCTGGGCTTCCACGCCCTGGCTGGCGTCGACCACCAGGATCGAGCCTTCGCAGGCGGCCAGCGAGCGCGAGACCTCGTAGGCGAAATCGACATGGCCCGGCGTGTCCATCAGGTTCAACTGATAGGTCTTGCCGTTCTTGGCCGTATAGGCCAGGCGCACGGTCTGGGCCTTGATGGTGATGCCGCGCTCGCGCTCGATATCCATCGAATCGAGGATTTGTTCGCGCATGTCGCGAGCGGTGACATTGCCGCAGCTTTGAATCAGCCGGTCGGCCAGGGTGGATTTCCCATGGTCGATATGGGCGATGATGGCGAAATTTCGAATATGGCTAAGATCTGTCATGGCGGGCGCAAGATAGGGCCAACGAGGTCTTGGCGCAACCGGTCCTTCTGTGCGAATCTAACGCCATGTTCGAAAACATCATTTATGCCGGTTCCGGGGTTGGCCGGGCGTCGCATCTCAGGCGGGATGCGGGCCATTTGGCCCACTTGGCGGGCGAATCCAGGGCGCTATTGGTGCCGATGTGGAAGGGCAACAGCTTGGTCCTGACCGGGGCCGAACCCAGGGCCGTGCTGCTGCCCGCTGCCGGATTGCGCGAAGCCATGGCGGCGGCCGCGGAAACCGTGTTCCTGGGCCTGATGGACGGGGCGCCGGTTTTCGCCAGCGACCTGACCCCGCTTTCTGACGACGAGGCGGGGCCGTCGCTGGGGCCGGGCACGGCTTTCGTGAATCTGCGGGAAATCGGCCCCGTTCTGCCGGGCCGCGAGGCGGCCATCCTGGCCCAGGCCAAGGGATTGCTGCATTGGCACCGTCAGGCCCGATTCTGCGGGGTCTGCGGCTCTCCCACCTTCTCGGAACAGGGCGGGCATCAGCGACGTTGCACCCAGCCGAGTTGCGGCACTGTGGTCTTTCCCAGAACCGACCCCGCCGTGATCATGCTTGTCATCGACGAGAACAGGCATCGAGCACTTTTGGGCCGCGCTCCCCGTTTTCCAGCGGGCATGTACGCTACCCTGGCCGGTTTCGTCGAACCTGGCGAAACATTGGAAGAGGCGGTGGCCCGCGAAGTGGCCGAAGAAGCGGGGATCGAAGTTGATCGGGTGATCTATGCCGGTTCGCAACCCTGGCCTTTTCCCGCATCCTTGATGCTGGCGTTTTTCGCTCGGGCCAGAAGTTTCAAGATCACCCGCGACGCCCATGAATTGGAGGATGTGCGCTGGTTTACCCGCGACGAAGTGCTGGCTTTCGAAAGCAAGGGCATGTTCCTGCCCAGGCGCGATTCCATTGCCTATCAACTGATCTCGCGCTGGCTGGAGCAGGGGTAGGCAGGAAACCCTTCCCCCGGAGCCGAGCTTTCATACTGGGTGGCCGCCGTGCCCCAGGCGACGGCGATTTTTAGCGCTTGTTCCATGCCCATTTTACGGGCCAGGGCATGGGAAAGACCGGCGGCGAAGGCGTCGCCAGCGCCGGTGCTGTCCACCACTTCGACTTTTTGGGCAGGCTGAAACAAGCATTGTCCATGGTGCCCGAAAGCCTCGGCTCCCTTGGCGCCATGGGTGATGACGATCCATTCCAAACGCCCGCCGGAAACCGCCATGCCATGGGTGAAGGGATCGGCCAGGAAACCGCCGTCCAGATCCGATTTCGAGCCGACCAGAATTTGCGCCGGAACCGAGTTGGGTGCGCATGGCGGCACATGGGCGATCACCGTCATGCGGCCTGTCATTTCGGCCATCAAGCCGGCCAGTCCCTGATGGCGCGAACGCACATACATGACGTCGGCGGCAACGGATGTGATGCGCAGGGGCGGCTCGCTTTCCAACAGCCTGCGCAGATTGACGATCGTGCGCTCGCCAGCCGGGTCGGTCATGATGATCGAGCGCGACGAGCCGCCCTGAAGGCGCACGGTCAGGGACAAATCAACCCCCAGGCTGCGCAGTTCCGCCAGCAAAGCGTCGCCCACCGGGTCCGAGCCGACGGCGGCCACCAGCAGCGGCGCGTCTCCGGCGCGGGCCAGGGCCACGGCCGCATTGGCGCCGCCGCCGCCCAGGCGCGGCCCCTTGTCGATGCCGTCCTGATGGCCGCCTGAAAGAATGGCCTGGCGAAGCCCCACCACCAGATCCTGCGCCACGGTTCCCAAGACCAGAATGCGCGCCATCTTCACATCCTCTTTTCAAATCAATTTGTTTCAGACAATCTAGCCATATGGCGATTTTGAAGATAGCCCGCATGGGCCACCCTGTCTTGCGCGGCATTGCGCAGCCGATAGCCGATCCGACAGCGCCCGACGTGCGCCGACTGGTCCAGGATATGGTCGAGACGCTGGCCGATGCGGGCGGCGTGGGTTTGGCCGCACCTCAGGTGCATGTGCCTTTGCGGCTGGTGATCTTTTTCGTTCCCGCCCAGCGCGCCGCGGAAGAAGTGCCGCTGACCGTGCTGATCAATCCGGTCATCGAACCTTTGAACGATCAGATGGAAGATGGGGGCGAGGGCTGCCTGTCGCTGCCCGGGCTGGTCGGCACGGTGCCGCGTTTCATGTCCATCCGCTATTCAGGGTTCGGGCTGGACGGCCAGCCCATCTTGCGCCAGGCGCAGGGCTATCACGCCCGCGTGGCGCAGCATGAATGCGACCATCTGGACGGCATCCTTTATCCCGCCCGCATCCAGGACTTCTCGCGTTTCGGCTATGCCGAGGAATTCAAGAAAAGCGATGAATGACGACGTGACCACGGTTGGGATTCCAATTTCCGGGTGCGCTCAGGCCTAGCGTAACTTGGCTGGCGTTCCCCAAGCCTTCGCGCCCGATGGCACGTCGCGGTTGACGAAAGCCATGGCGCCGACGACCGCCCTGTCGCCAATGGTCACGCCCATCTGGATGACCGCGTTCGGTCCGATGTAGACGCCCGATCCGATCCTGGTCGGCTTTCGCTCGACGGGTTCCTTGCCGAACGACGTTGCCCACTTGACCGTATGGTGAGTGTATATCTGCACCCCGGCCGAGATCGAGCAGTGATGGCCGATCTCCAAGCCGCCGGAGCCATCAAGGATGACGTTCGGGCCGATCCAGGTTTCCTCGCCGACCGTCACCTCGCCCAGGACAAGGACGTTGTTGTAGCAGGTCGCACCCTTGCCGAAGCCGAGGAAGCGGGCGGTATCTTCGCGCTCGGTCAGCAGATCGCCGAGCGAAACGTGGCGGTTGGACCTAGCCTTCTTCTCGGCACGGAGTGCCGCAATAAGGTCGCGCAACTGGTCGAGCGGGGTCATCGGCTGATTGTCGCGTCGTGCACAGCGGAGGGCAACACATGGTCTGGCTTTCCGCCATCGTCGCTGTCGGCGGCGATGAGAGAAATGACAACTCTGTACCGCTTCATGTGGCGCCTGTGCCCTGTTCATCGAAAAAGGCCATGGCGTCCACCCCCCGACCGGCACAGACTCGCGTCAACCCCTTGTGGATGGCAATGATGGCCTCGGCGCATTCAATCCGGTCTTGGATGTCTTGCCATGCCTGAGCATCCATGACGACTTCATCCTTAAATGATCGAATATGATGCATAATGTAACGCATCTTCCCGCGCCCGTCGAGCGGGTACATACATTCTAATTGCGCCCGTAAGTATCGACGATGCGCACGATGTCGTCTTCGCCCAGATAGCTGCCCGACTGCACCTCGATGATCGACAGCGGCACCTTGCCGGGATTTTCCAAGCGATGCACGACGCCCAGCGGAATGAAGGTCGATTGGTTTTCGTGCAACAAGATGGTCTCCTCGCCGCGCGTGACGTTGGCCGTGCCCTTGACCACCACCCAATGTTCGGCCCGATGATGGTGCATCTGCAGCGATAGCGAAGCGCCGGGATTGACGCGGATCAGCTTGACCTGATAGCGCTCCCCTTCTTCCAGGCTTTGATAGAAGCCCCAGGGGCGATAGACCTTCGATGGCGTCAGATGCTCCTTGCGCCCTTGCGCCTTCAGGCTTTCGGCGATCTTCTTGACGTCTTGCACCTTGTCCATCGACGACACCAGCAGCGCATCGTCGGTCGCCACCACCACCACATTGTCCAGCCCCACCACGGCCACCAGCGTGCCGTCGCCCTTGATGAACGAGTTGTGGACGTCTTCGGTCAGCACGTCGCCCGAGATGGCGTTGCCCGCTTCGTCCTTGCCTGCGATTTCCCAAAGGGCGCGCCACGATCCCACATCGCTCCAGCCCATGTTCACGGGGACGATGGCGGCTTTCTTGGTGTGCTCCATCACCGCATAGTCGATGGACTGGCTGGTGGCCTTGGAAAAGGATTCCGCTTCCAGGCGCAGGAAATCAAGATCGCGCCGCGCATTGGCCAGCGCAATGCGCGTGGCCCGGACGATTTCCGGATGGTGCTTCTTCAATTCGTCCAGATAGGCGCCCGCGGTCATCACGAAAATGCCGCTGTTCCAGGAATAGCTGCCATCGGCCAGATAGGCCTGGGCCGTTTTGCGGTCGGGCTTTTCGACGAAACGATCAACCGAGAAGGCGCCCGCGCAGCCCTTGATCGCTTGTCCCGCCTTGATATAGCCATATCCAGTTTCCGGCGCCGTGGGGGTGATTCCGAAGGTAACCAGATAACCCTGCCTGGCTGCTTCGGCGGCTTGGGTCATAGCGGCGCGAAAGGCCTTGGTGTTGACGACCGTGTGGTCCGAGGGCATGACGGCCATGACGATGTCGGGCGAGAGGGCGGCCAGCATATGCGCGGCCACGGCGACGGCGGGGGCGGTGTTGCGCCCTTCAGGCTCCAGCACGATGGCGGTCGGCGTGGCCTTCATGCCGCGCAATTGCTCGGCCACGATGAAGCGGTGCTCGTCATTGCAGATCACCAAAGGATCGGCGAATTGCGGGCTGTCGATCCGCCTTACGGTCTCTTCCAGCATGCTCTTGTCGCTGACCAGGGCCAGAAGCTGCTTGGGATAGAGGGCGCGCGACATCGGCCAAAGGCGGGTGCCTGCGCCGCCGGACAGAATCACCGGATGGATGCGCTGATCCATCGCAGTTGCAAGAACGGGCTTAGGGGCTGTTTTCTTCGCCGAAGTCTTGGCCATGCTGCTTTCCCTGTTGGACGGCAAAACTATAGATCGGAGTCCCACAAACGCAAAGGGCGCCGGATGGCGCCCTTTGGTTATGATGTTCCCGAATGCTCAATGCACGAACAGATGCACTTCAGGCGAGGTGGCGGTAGACGACGACGAAGCCGTCATGCGCACGCGGGTTGAAGGCAGGCCCATATTGTTGAGCGAGCGCATGACCTGCTCGGCATCCTTCTTGGACATCGAGGCGGTCAGGGCAGGCTGCGACACCGTGCCCGCCGAGGGGCTGATCGCCACCAGATCGAAAGTGGCGTTCGGCTTGCGCTCGAGCGCGCGGCTGACGGCGGTGTAAAGCTGCTGCTCGTAGGCCACGTTCTGGCGGTCGAATTTGATGACCATCAAAGGCTTGCCGCCCGCCATGGGGGCCGCGTCGGCCACCGGGACGGAAACCTGCGGAATGGCGCTACGGTTGGCCAAGCTGGTGCCGTAGAACTGGCCGTTCTTGACCGCGATGGCCAGCAGATTGAGGTTGCTGCGCTCGTTGCCCAGATAGGACTGCTGGCGGGTGATGTCCTGGCTGAGTTCGGTCAGGACGCGCTCGATCAGCACGACTGTGCGGTTGGTTTCGTCTTCCAGCACGGTCAGTTGGCGATGGTCTTCATCGACGGCACCCGAAAGGCCGCGAGTGGCGCGAACCGTATCCAGAAGATAGGCGGCCAGGGTGGCGCCCTGCGAGGTCTCGCTGGCCAGGGCGTTCATCTTGGCGATGTCGTCGTTGATTTTGTCCAACTCGACCGAAGCGGCGTTCCACTGCTGGAGCAAGATGGGGTTGCCGGGCGTGGTGCCCACCTGCAGGCGGGAATTAATCGCCGACAGGGTGCCGTGATAGAGCTGCGAATCCTGCACCGTCTGGGCGCGAACCTGCTGAAGCTGCTGGTTCAGGCTGGTCATGGTGGTTTGAAGCTGGCTCAACTCGCCGCGCATCTGCCCCGCCTTCTGCCCGACGAAGGTGCCGGTCGACTGGCCAGGCGTGACGCCGGGCGATTCGAACGAGGTCGTTCCCAAGGGCGGCGCCGGGCTGGCGGGCGCTGCCGTCGTTACAGCGGCCTTGCCCGCAGGCGCAGGCGCCGTGGCTTGTGCATTTCCCTCTTCCCCCGCCGGATCGCTTCCGGTCAGCGATGGGAACAGAGCATCAGACGCAAACGAACATCCCCCAAGCGCAAGCGCCGTCGTCAGGATGGCTGCCGTGACTTTCGATCGAGCCATTGTTTTCATTCACCTTGGTGAGCCAAACTGCTCGCGCCGCCGTTCTTATTAGAATCGCTCCCCGGCACGAAATCGAGGGGAGTTTACCCACATCCCCCCCTATCCACAAGCTGGAATTCAAGCCCTTAGCGGGAAAATCCGCCCAGGCGGCAAGACATGAGCAATTATAGCGTCAGGATGCAAGGGGAGGGGGAAGGTCTTGTTTTCTCTTGACCGGCCCCGGCTCCTGGCGTATTTCAGGCCCCCTTGCGCACCCGTAGCTCAACTGGATAGAGCACCAGACTACGAATCTGGGGGTTGGGAGTTCGAATCTCTCCGGGTGCGCCACTCCCGTTCAAAACTGGGCACCAAGGGTGCATCCCCCAGCGGGGCTGCA